>JAGCNM010000024.1 GCA_017645955.1 Candidatus Saccharimonadota bacterium | reverse complement strand
TCTACGGCCTTCATCGGTATTGATTGTCAAGGCATCCACTATCAGTGCCCTTAATTACCTTTTTATGCATTGACTTAACTAGCAATCGAAGTTCGATTACTAATGTCGTCTTTAAAATCTTTATCGTTGTCCAAATTGTTAATCAGAAGAGTCTTAAAGAAGATTTGAAGTCGTCAAAGCGGCCTCAAAAGATTCCTCGCTTTCTTCTTTATCTTTTTTTGTAGAGGTCGGAAAAGCCGACTTGCTTAAACTTCCCCTATTATATCAAACAAGTTCTAAAAAATCAACACCTTTTTTCAACTTTTTTCAAAAATCACCAAAAAACCGCCTTTTTCGGCGGTTTTTCATCCTTCCTTCGCTTAGCCCTACTCTTTACGGCGCGCTCTTAGCCTAGCAATCAGCCACATAACAAACATCGTTATCGCAAAAATAACTATAAATAATAGCCATAATGGGCAAATAATCACAATTCTTTCCGTTACACTTTGTTTGTCTTCTGCAAAATCATAATAAGCGGTCTGTCTTACTTTAAAAATACCGATTGACGGCGCTTCATCCCAGGTTTGAGAAATGTATCTCGACGTCTCAGGCAATACATAATCCATTGAAGGCTTTTCTTCATTAGTATAGATTTCCTCATCAGAAAACAGAGGATAAACCTGCAAATAATAAGTAACAGCAAAATGCGTATTCCCAGTATTCTCAGCAACAAACGACGTTGTTATTGGCGGGTTAAGAAGAAAACCATTTATATTATTCTCCTTTAAAGCCCCGTCCATTTTAATTTCACCAGGTAATTCTGCATACACCACAGACGCAATTGAATATGTCTCCGATATTATTAAGTTTTCGTCACCATCATCAGACGAATTAGGAATTGATTTAACTAAAACTGCAAAGTATTGACCACCACCCATTACGGACTCAGGAACATTAATGGTATAAATAAAATCAATCTTTTTCCCAGGAGCTAATTCCCCAGTCAAGACATCCCCGCTCTTTACTGTGTTTACTCCATCAGATAACGAAACCCACTTAACTATTTCATTCCGCTCATCTGCACCACTTAAGTCAATACTATAGTTATTATCTTTGTCATTCACCTTAAATGGTACTACCGAAACCTCATAATGCATATCTTTGCCAGCGTCTAGCGGCAAAGAAGTTATTACTCTATTTGAGTAGGTTTGACCAGGAACTAAAGACACAGTCTGTTTCATAGGTGACACCGAAAAAGCCAAAACCGGTTCCTGAGACAAAAATACCCCAATCATCATTATTATCGTCCCCACCAATCCATACAAGACTCTTCTAAACGAAGTCATTTTACCTCCTTTATTTAATATTAATTGTATCATCTAGTTAGTTATTTCACAAGAGAAATTCCTCTCTTCATACCGTTGCTTTACGCCATCCATGCTCTTCGGAAAAGATCTGTTCTGTTCCAATAAGAAATACGGCGCCGTCCTATCACTAATATCACCATTTTCTGCCGTAATGGTTAAGCTCACTATGTTTCCATCAATCATGAAAGAATGCGAGAAAGATTCTGTATCGACGCCGTATTCTTTAGCTAAGATTAATCCATAATCTGCTTGAGCATATGCCTCTGCCTGTTTTGCTTCTGATGACGAACTATAATTCCCAACATAGTATAAAGTAATAGCCGATAGTTTGTCGTCAACAAAATTCGCCATAATTGTATTAGTATGTGACTTTGGGGTATAATCCCGTAAAGCTGGATGTAATAATGTTGAATCAGTGCACTTTAAACCTATCTTCTTTTCTTCCCAAGATACCTTGATATCATCCGATTCTCTCCCACTAAACAATAAAAACAAAAACAATAACACTATAACAATTATCAAAATAAGAAAACAAACAACATAGTTTATTCTTTTTTTCTTCTCACTGTCCATTCATCTCCTTTCTTCAATGATAACATAGCTTCACAACAAAAACCATACCAATAATCCCCCTGTTAAAGGGGGATTACTAATACTAATCAATTAAGATTAGAGAGCAGCCAAAGTATAGGCAATCGTACCTTCATAGTAACCTGCTGTAGTTTGGGTACCTACATAGGCATGGTATTCTGAGGTGATTTCAACATTAGCAGCCTGAGCGTTAGTAGCATTAATCACCGTGTTAGCAGTTCCAGCCGTAGAAGGTTGTGTAACCGTAATACCACTTGGCGCCGTAATCTCAGCAGTCCACATACCAGTAGCACCACTGGCCTCATAACTACCCGAAGCTACAAAGTTAATGTTATCACCATTAGTCGTTGAGTCATTGGCAGCGACATAACCAGTAAGGTTTTGTGGCGTAGCCGAGAAAGACCAACCACCCTGGCTGTTACAATTTACATGGAAAGCGTGAGTACCAGTATGTGTACTACTAAAATCTGCCTCCGCACCGTTCGCTACCGTAGCAGCATAAGTAGTATCCTTGTTGTCAAGTCCATCGGTAGTACTTCCTTCCGTTATCGTACAAGCCGAATTAACAGTGATCTGAAGAGTATCAGTCACATTCAAATCTTGAGCAAATACACCAGCCATTGGCAAAGCAGCCAAAGCCACCGCGCCGGCACCTGCTAATATTTTTTTCATATTATTTTTCTCCTCTGCAGTTTTAAGCAGAAATTATTTATATTTTGTGTTAAATGTATAACCTTTAACATTTCCCATTTTACATAAGCACAATAACATTGTCAAGTATTTTTTATGTTTATTTAAGTTTTTTCTAAACTTTTCCACAACCATTATCTTATGCTGCATCTTTGATATGATATAAATGTGCTTGTAGGGTTTACTCTAAAACCGACCATGGATTCTCCTAAGTCTGGAAGCAAGCACTCAAAATCACCTACTTATAGGTGTTTTTTTATTATCCATTCCCCTGTTTTTATAACTATATAGACCTAGTCTTTTAAACCTACCTATAATACGAAAATCTCTAATGCAAAAGAGCGTTTTATATTTAACACAAAATATAAATTAATTCTGCTTAAAACTGCAGAGGAGAAAAAATCAATATGAAAAAATCAATAATTGCTGGCGCGGGCGTAGCGGCTCTTGGTTTAGCAGTTTTGCCATTCGCAGGAGTATTTGCAGCAGCAACTCCAGCTGGCGATATCACTGACACATTAAATGTCAACATTCCAGCTGGTTGTACAATCGTAAACAACAACTCTACGACTGGTGGTAATGGATCGGCTCCACATCTTACCAACAGCTACACTGTAGAAATGCACAACGGTGAGCTTAGGACTGATATTGGTGGTACTGCTGATCAAACTTCTGGTACAACTGCTGATAACAGCATCGACGTGTCTTGTAACACTGGTGCTGGGGCTGGTGCTGAAGCTGGTTGGAAGTTAACTGCTGTTGGCGCGGGTGCTGGTGCTAACAATAATGATCTCTATAATGCTAATGCTACTGACCAAATCGTCGCTGGTACAGCTACAAGTGGTCCTACTTCTAACTGGGCATTCAAGATTGCTACGGCTTCTGGTGCTTCTTATGCTACCGGTTATAGCAATGCCTACGCAGCGGTTCCTTCTACTGAGGCTGACATTGTAACTGGTTCTGGTAGCCTCGCTAATGCCTTCACAATTACCTATCAGGTATATGTAGACCAAACTCAGGATACTGGTACTTATACTGGTGCTGTTAAATACACCCTTTATAACCCAGCCAGCTAAAGAAAGTTATTTAAAAATAAGAAAATCCCGGGTAGGCCGGGATTTTCTTATAGAAAAACAATAGAGATAAGGTAAAATCAAATGTCTGAAAAAAGAAAAAAGAATCATAAGTATATCGTCGAAACGATTTCTTTAATATTAATCGTTGGTATTATTCTAATAATCGTTTGGTTTTTAACCTCTAAAAAAGAATCCTATACAACAACCCAATCAAAAGCAAACGATTACGAGTCTCTTGAATGCTCTTCTTCTAGCCCAAACAGCCCTTTCTTCACATCTAAAACTGCACAGAGATTCACGCATAGCATTAAAATAATGTTTACAGATAAAAAAGTTAAAGAAATGTCTTATCGCTATGACGGGACTTTTAATTCTGACGATGCCGCCGAAAGCGCAAAAGCTGCCATGCACGCCGATTACAATAAATACATGAGCGCCAATGGAGTATATCAAGAAACACTCAATCCCGTCTTCTCATCTCATAAAAGTAAACTTGTAATATCACTTTACGCTGAAACGAAAAAGATTAACCAAACCGTCGCAAAATTATTTTTTATCAATGACGACGAATATAAAAAAACCGGCGATTTTACCTTAGAAGATTTTAAGAAGTTTTACGAATTAAAAGGTTTTTCTTGTAAAAACCATGATTAAATAAAATGACATTAAAAGGAGGTCAATGAAAAACAATCACTTTATTAAAACCCTAGTATTCGGAATACTAACCATCTGTCTTAATCTAGGAATTATTAACGGAATTACCTTTGCCGATTCAAACTCAATGACAGTCTCTCCCCCATACCAAAAAATAATCCTCATGCCTGGCGAAACCTACAATAATTCTCTTTTAGTATCAAACTCAACCAACAGCACACGCGATTTAAAATACTCAGTAGAAATCGGCTCCTTTAGTCAATCTAAAACCGAAGAATCAAACGATGATTATGGTTCTATTAGTCACATTAATGTCACAAGCTACAATCAAATCATGAACTGGATTAAGCTCGACAATACTGGCGGTACCTTAGCCCCAGGCGAAAAAACAACTATCGGTTACTCTATCGAAGTCCCAGAAGATGCCCCCGGCGGCGGTCAATACGCAACTATTCTAGTTATCGACGAAACCACAAGCAACCAACCGGTAGAAGGAAGTATATCTATTGATCAAAAATTCCAATTCGCCTCCATTATTTACGCCGAAGTCGCCGGTGAGACTCGCGAAGAAGGCACCATCACTGAGAACAACATTCCCTCATTCATCCTAAACGGACCGCTCCAGGCTTCTTCTATGGTTAAAAATAATGGCAACGTACATACCGACGCTGAATATATCTTCCAAGTTTGGCCACTCTTTAACGATGAAGAGATCTGTACAAATGAAGAAAAGCCCGAAACTAGTTTAATCTTACCGGAAACCGAGAGATACCATGTTCAAACCTGTGAATTACCTTCAGTCGGCATCTTCCGCGCCAAACAAATAGTTAGAATCTTCGGCGAAACCTCAATTATCGAAAAAACCATTATCATGTGCCCACTCTGGCTACTCTTCGTCATCATCTTTGCCCTAGTATTAATCATATTCTGGCTCATTACTCGTTTTAAAGCTCGCAAAAGGGATAATTAACGATATTTTTCGAATAACTCTTCTAACCTCCCATCGAATCCGTGTAGATACCTTTCGGTCGTCGCAATTGATTCATGCCCCATCATTTCTTTTATCTCTACTACCGACGCTCCCTTTATTTGTAAATTTGTCGCGAAAGAATGCCTTAAAGCATGCGGATAAAACCCCTCAAACCCAGCCTCCCCAAACGCAGTTTTTAACCGATTCCTAATCGTATTAGTTGTAGGCGGCTCTCCGTTCATAGCCTGAAACCCCCACAAATAATCCCGGATATTGTAGTTGCCTATAAAAATTTCTAATGCATTATGCGTCTCCTCGCTAATATATGCCTCTCTCGCTTTCCGCCCCTTTCCAATAAACTTTACCTTTCTTCCCTCGAAATTTGAAACTCTAAGCCTCGTTAACTCCGCAATCCTCATCCCTGTCTCGAACATAATCCGAATCATTAATTCCGTCATCAAATCCGCATAGCGTATTACCTTTTCAATGTCTTCTTTTGTGTAAAATTTTCTTGTCAATTCCCCCTCATTTAAGCTTTGAACCAACTTAAAATTCAAAGGGACTTTCATCCCGGTATCTTCAAAATATCGCACCATCGCCAAAACAATCGCCTTATAAGTGTTTACAGAGCGCGCCGAAACCCCTTTCCTCATCTCGTATGAAACCCATTTATCAAAAGTCTTATTATTCAGCCTTCTCAAATCTCCTAACCTAGAAACTCTTATAAATTCATTTATTACATATTCTTTAAAATTAATTGTCGTTTCCGACATCCTCCTGACTCTCTCACAATAATAAAGATATGATTTAACCTGTTTTTCAATTTTTTTCATCAAAAAAGACTCCTTTTCTAGAGTCTATCTTACCTTATATGTATTATATATACCCTTCCATCCACCCCTTAAACACCTCGTAACTATTAAACTTTTCCGCGTCCTCATCACTATCCGCTCTTAAAAAGCCTAAGACCCTACCTTTAGAAATTACCGCTACCGACGGATAATACTTTATTTCGTTATGTAAAGACGTTTCTCTCATCTCCGCAAACATAATTCTAAGCACCTTCACTCCCTCTTCTTTTCCCCAATTCTCCGCAAATCCCCTTACCTTATCCGCCGTATCACATCCGTTCTGATCAACAAGCAAAATGAACGAATCCTTCTTATTAATTAATTCCTCATATTCCGCCACCGAAATAGTTTTAAACTCCGTAAACTCGCCGATATACTCTTCGCTTAGAATAACTTTCTCATCCTCAAACCATCCGTTCATCGCCCCGCCAACGACCATAAGCCCAATCAAAACCACTATAAACGCAATAATGCACCCAACAATCCTCCCTTGTTTTTTCTTATCTTTCTTAACCACCCTATTTCTCCGTTAAATTATCAAACGTAATCTCATGTACCGGTACCTTATAGAAGTCATAAACTACCGTTCCGTCTTCTTTTTCTCGCTTAACTTCTACATTATTCTCCCCTTCATAGAACCAGTACCCGCCAACATCATAAATCTTATCTCCGTCCCATCCGAACTCAACCAGTAAATTCTTCATCATCCCGGAATATCCTCCGCCCCCACACATCAAGAAGATTACCTTGTCTTTCGGGAATAAAGCCTCTAAAATCTCTTCCGATTCCTCATAGTTCGCCGTATAGCTTCCGTCTGAATGCTGTCTAAATAGCGTCTTCCCAGTATAAGTCTCCCCGACCGCTTCAGGTAAACCCTTTACGTTTACGATATACGGAAACGAAACGAGCTCAAACCCTTTTACAAACCCCGATAAATACGAATCTCCGCCAATCGCCTCATAATTTCCCGGATCCTTTAACATCCTCATATCCCTATAAACTGCGTCTGAACGATTTAAATACCGATCAATCGTCGCCTCATTAACGTTTTTATCAATTCCGAGCTCGCCCCTTTGTCCCTCCGAAAGTTCTGGCGCTGGCAAACTAGCTAACTCGTTTCCCGCCTGTTTTCCAACAAAAAACGCCGCAATTATCAACGCTACCGCGATAATTCCGGTCCACCAAATATACTTTTTCATATTCTTCTCCACTTTACTTGTAACTATTATAACATATAATAATCAACCTTTTTAAGCTTGTCATTTCTAGGCTGAAAATTTGAAAAAATAGTTAATTATTAAATACCTATAACGGGTTCATTTGGACAATTTTGTAATACTCTTGAAATTGCTTCTTTTTCCGCTTCGGTAACCCATAAACCATATTTAAATTTTACCGAAACTTGCCTTGCAACATACTGGCACCTAAACTTTTTATTCTTCGGCAGCCACGTCGCCGCATCTCCATCTGATTTTCGTTCATTCGCCTCTCCATCTACCGCTAGTAAGTTTAACGGATCCGTCGCAATCTTATTTCTCGTCTCATAATCTAAATATTGCGCGCCTTTTTGCCAAGCGTCCGATAATGCCACAACATGGTCAATTTGGATTTGTGCGACATTTGTCTTATTTCTTAAAACTATGTGTTCGCCCGTATAAGGCTCATCAAACTCGCCAGCGACAACATTACATCCCTCTAAAACCGCCGTCTCCCCAAGTTCCCGCTTTAAAATCTTCTGCCTTAAACTACATCCGTCTACTAGCGGCCACCCATCATAAAACTCCTCCCGACTGTAGCCCTTCTTCGGCGCTCGCCCCTTAACTTCTAGTTCCTCGAGAACCTTTAGCGCAGGCATCACCGAGGCTTCCGCCCCAGTATCAGAAATCGGCGTAAAAACCTCCTCGTAGCTATTCGGGTTCAAAAATAACCATACCGCCGCCGCAATTAACGCCGCAATAATAACCGAAATTCGTCGTCTTCTAAGACGCATCCTTCTTTAGAATCTCCGGGTTTAAAGTTTCTGTACCGAGATGCTCCTCTCGCTTTATAACTTCCTCCTCCGGCTTCTTCTCTTCTTCCCCTTCTTCTGTTGCGATTGAATCTCCCCCGAGTATCCCTTCGTCTAACATCTCTACTTTCGCTTCTTCCTTCTCCGGCTCCTCTTCCTTCGCCTCACTCATTTCTCTTTGCATCGCCAGTACTCTAAAGAGCTCCGTTAATCCTCTTGTCCCATAGCTATTTACCGCATATTCAAAATATCCTTTTCCGGCCGCTCTCGCCCCCGCTCTTAGCTCTTCGTATCTCGGGTCTGCCCCTTCTACCTCTAGGATTAACTCTTTCATATCTTCAATCGCCTTAAACGCCCCCTCTAGCGATCTTTTTTGTGAAGGCTGATTAACGCCTTCACGGAATTCATTCACATTATCCCTTGCCGCTAAAGCCTCATTTCGGACATCTTTCGCCTCGGTCGGCGTATCAATCCCCATCGCATTAAATAAGTCTCCAATCGGGTCCTCTTTTCCGCTTGCATTAAAAGTCTTTATCGTCTGAACAACAAACTCAACCCCTTTTTCTCGCGCCGCCGCATCTAAACCATAATTAATTAACGCCGCTGCATCCGAAATTCCCTTGTCATACGCTTCGCCCGACTCAGCCTCCGCTTTCGCCGCCTCTCCGTAGTATTCATTGCTCTCGTTCGCATTTCCGAATTGGTCTCCTGAAAACTCCGGCACTCCAGTCCCCATCGAATCCTCCCATTGTTCCGCTTTTGCCATCTGTTCCGCGGAAACCTCTCCTGGCGTCGTACCCGGCATTCTTTCAAAACCGTTGTCTAATGCATCGTCGTACATTTTTACCTCCTTTAGTTATTAATATCTTCTACTCTAACATGCGAATTAATGATATCTTGAAACCTCTCGATAATCAACACATTATCATTATAGTCATCAACGTTCACATTATATTGTTCTATTAAGCCGTCAATCTCATCATAAAGCGAATCAATCAAAATTACCTCTCTTAAAAGCTCCTCTCGCTTATTATAAAACTCCGTATCAGTACTAAAACATCCCGGCGAATCTGCACAATTATTAAAAGCGTCTATACGAGCATTTAGTTCGTCAACTTTCCTCGCATATTCCTCATTTTTCTCATTAATCACTCCGCCTAGCTCATCTAATTTCGCCTTAATATTCGTCATCTCCGCTTCATACTTCTTAAACACCCCATTATACCCCTCATAATACTTCACAACCTTTTTTCGGTCATTGAAGATTTTTCCGTAATGTGCCTCAAGCTCCTCCGGGAGTTTCTTAATCTCCGTCCCCGCCCTTACATATATTTCCTCTAATTGTTCGGCAGATTCGTACGCGCCTATTTCATCCTCCAAAGTCTCTAAATTATCCTTATAAACCGCTTCTAGCAACTCTCTTAGCCCATCTCTCTCAGAAATCGACATCCTCTCATAAACCGCATGTAATAGTTCGTGTGCCGAAGTTAGCTCAACAATCCCGTTTAATTCTTTATCTTTTATATCGTAAACGTAAATCTTCTGCATCGTATAGCAACCTAGAATCGTCTCAACCTCATCATAAGAATGACAATTTTCGTTAAACTCTTCCTCGGAATTCAGTTCCGGCATCGAGGCATTAAAAAGAATCTCTCCTCGCGAGCTTAAATCCAAACTCTCTCTAATACTCGCCATCTCCGGAGACGGCGAATAAAACAATCCCCTCGTAAAATCAAATATAAACTGATAATTTAGCGCGATTACAATCGCCAGTGCAATAAATATAATCCAAGAAAAAATCTTTAAACGTTTCACACTTTAAGTGTATCACATTTACTTAATTATCTTGTCGATTATGCCATATTTCATCGCTTCTTCAGCGCTCATCCAATTATCGCGGTCCATATCTTTCTCAACTTGCGCTAAAGATTTTCCCGTATTCTTCGCGAAAATCTCTGCTAGCCGCTTCTTTAGAAATACCCCTTCGCGAAGCATAATCTCCTGATCCGTGATTTTTCCTTCCGTTCCCGAAGACGGCTGATGGATCATAATCCTCGCATTCGGGAGACAATATCTCTTTCCCTTTGCGCCGGAAGAAAGAAGCATCGCCCCCATGCTCGCCTGTAAGCCAATTCCAATCGTCTCCACATCCGGCTCAATATAATTCATCGTATCAATAATCGCAAGCCCATCATAAACCGAACCCCCAGGCGAGTTGATGTATAACTTAATCGGCTTTTTACTATCTTCATGCGCTAAATACAATAATTGCGCAATTACTAAATTCGCCGTATGCGAATTTACGTCTTCACCTAAAAATACAATTCGGTCATTTAAAAGTCTCGAATAAATATCGTAAGCTCTCTCCCCCTTATTTGTTTCTTCGACCACCGTCGGTACTAAATAATCTTTCATTTTACTCCTTTACTAACTTATATTTCTTATTAACATACTTAAGCGTCGGAATATCACCTTTTACCAATTTCCCAGCAATTATCTCCTCGCTAAGTAGCGATTCAACCTCGTCTTCAATCTTTCTTCGAAGCGGTCTCGCTCCGTTCTTCGGATCGTAACCTTCCTTAATTAGCTGTTGTTTCGCTTTTTCGTCAATCTTAATACCAATCCCCTTTGTCGCGAGGCGCTTCCTTAAATCATCAATTAGATTATCAAATATCTTCTCAACATCTTTCTTCGTTAACGCATGGAATACCACAATATTATCTAATCGGTTAATTAGCTCCGGTCGCATCGTCTTCTTTAACGCCTTCATCGCATAAGACTTATTCTCTTCGTATTCTTCGGCTAGCGCCTTTTTATCTTTCGCCGTCTTCGCCGTAAATCCAAGTTCCGACTCTCTATACATATCCGCCGAACCGAGATTCGAAGTTAGAATTACAATTGTATTATTAAACTTTATCTTATTACCCTGTCCATCGGTTAAAACCCCGTCTTCTAAAATCTGTAACAATATATTAAATACATCCGGATGCGCCTTCTCAATTTCGTCGAAAAGAATCACGGAATACGGCTTCCTTCTTACCGCCTCAGTCAACTTCCCGCCATCATCATATCCAATATATCCCGCCGGTGCACCGACAAGTCGAGAAACATTATGTTTCTCACCAAACTCGCTCATGTCGATTTTAACTAGCGCATTCTCGCCCCCGAAAACCTCTCTCGCAATTACGCGCGCAAGTTCAGTTTTTCCTACACCAGTCGGCCCCATAAAGATAAATGAACCAATCGGCCTCCTCGAATCCGCAATTCCGCTTCGCCCTCTTCGAATCGCTTTCGAAACTGCCTTGATTGCTTCATCTTGTCCAATAATTGACTTCTTTAACTCGTCTTCAAGCCCAAGTAACATCTTCATCTCGGAACCGTGTACTTTCGAAACTGGAATTCCAGTCTTTAAAGACACCGCCGTCGCAAGGTTTTCTTCGGTCAGTTTCGGATTCTCCGTTTTCTTTACTCCCGCCTTTTCTAATTTCTTTATCTCTTGTTCTAATTTTGCGAGCTCCGTCTTATAATTCGCCGCCTTCTCGTAATCTTCTTTCTCCGCCGCCTCTGTAATTTTATTCTCGAGCGTCGACTTTTCAATCTTCATCTTTTTATATTTACTTCCGCCCTTTTTATCCGCCGCTACCTTACAAATTGCTGAAGCCTCATCAATAATATCAATCACTTTATCCGGCATAAACCGATCATTAATATATCTTTGAGACATTGTAATCGCCGTCTCTAGAATCGAATCGGGAATGATAACGCCATGATGCTTCTCATAATGACTCTTTATTCCTTTCAAAATCCTCAGCGTCACAGTCGCCGAAGGCTCCTCAACCATCACAGTCTGGAACCGCCTCGAAAGCGCCTTGTCCTTTTCAATTGTCTTTCGATACTCGTCTAAAGTTGTCGCCCCGATTAAATTAATCGAATTTCGCGCGAGCGCCGGCTTTAAAATATTCGCCGCGTCCATTGAACCCTCGGAAGAACCCGCTCCGCAAAGTAAATGAATTTCATCAATAAAGAGTAGAATCGACTCATCCCCCGTCGCTTCGTCAATAATCCCCTTTATCCTTTCTTCGAACTCGCCTCTAAATTTCGTTCCCGCAACCACGGACGATAAATCTACCTGATAAATATGTTTTCCAATTAAATTTCCTGGCACTTCGTTTTTCGATATCCTCGTTGCGAGCCCCTCAACAATCGCCGTTTTCCCGACTCCCGCCTCACCAATTAATACCGGATTGGATTTTGTCCTTCGCGATAGTACTGTTACAACTCTTTCAATTTCACTCTCACGTCCAATCACCGCATCCAATTTCCCCGCCTTCGCTTCCTCAGTTAAATCCTTTCCGTAGCGCCCTAAGAACTTTAAAGGTGTCTTCTTTAAATATTTCGCTTTTTCCGCTTTTAATCTCTCATCTTTCGTCTGTTCCTCTACTAAATCTTCAATCTCGTTTACAACTTTTTCAAGATCGACTTTAAGACCGATTAGGATTAGAGCTGCCCTTGAATTTGGTTGCGACAAAAGTGCATATAATAAATGTTCCGTCCCAATAACTGATAAGCCCTCTTCACTCGTAAAGTTTTGTGCCATCCTTAAAGTTAGAATAACTGCCTCAGAGAGCGACATCATCGCCATGTTGGAACCCGGAACCTCGACCGCGACCTTATTTAATGCTTTTTCAACCTCCTCTAAGGTCACACCTTGGTCTCTTATAATCTTTGCGCCTGTTGAAGTATCAATCGCAAGAATCCCAAGCAAAAGATGCTCAGTTCCCATATAACCATTATTATATCTTTTGCTATAAAAATCCGCTTTCTGTAAGGCAAACCTTGCATTTTCGGACAACTTATTCATAATCTCACTAAATTCAGCTTGCATACCCCTATCATAGCAAATTAGCACTCATGAGTCAAGAGTGCTAATTTACTTATTTTTAATCTGTTTTTAACTAGATTTTCGAATAATTCTCCGAATGCGAAAGCATATTCATTATCAAACTACGCGAATCGTCTTCCCACTGTCCATTGCCTTCTTCTTGAGTACATAATGCTTGACTCGCATCAAAATGATAGTAATAACCATCTTTTATCATGAACCAACTTTTATCACCATAATGCCCAGGGTAAGCGCCTGCCTGCACCCTTTGTTCCGAATATCTAGTTACAACTCCAAGTCCATCGCATTTAGACACTCTACCAAAATCGGGCACCGCTTGCCCATCCGTAGTCGCACCAGAAACAAATAATGCCTGCGACATATTATCGTTATAGTCCAACTTATAAGTTACAAACTCTAACCCTTCTGGAATCTTAATTTTCATCCCCCACTCCCCTACATAAATATAATCCTCCGAATCAACTGCATTTTTATCCGTAATCTCTGTTACATTCCCATCTTCATCCGTCCTTACAATTTTATCCGTCTCAACCTCAGTTACTGTTCCACTAGCTTCCCTAACTCTAATTGCCAAATCCTTTTCCGCCTGGTCCTTTCCCATCATCCCCCAAATACCAAATCCAATTCCGCCAATCGCCAAAATCAAAAGTACAATCATCCCCATCATCATTCCACTATTCTTTTTCGGCTTGTCATTAAATACTATGTCATTCTTCGGTACTTCATTAACTACCGGCTGCGTCTCCACAGTAGGAGTCTCTTCTACAGCCGTCTCGACTTTTGGTTCTTCAGGGACCATATTGTCTTCCATTTTTTTCCTTTCAAAAAATTATGCTTATGCTTTTATTATAACACAGTTATGCTATAATGAGCTTAGTTAAAGCGAGGTAATATGTTAAAAATCAAAGGACAGAAAAGAGACCCGTTTGTTCCGCCGCTCAGCATCTCGGCACTCTATAATCTATCAAGCTTCCGTCACTGGAATCAGGTCGTCGTCAACCAGAAGGAGTTCGACTTCACTCGTCGCGAATTAAAATCCGACCGCAAAATCGTCGCGAAAGCGCTCCTTTCTTTTGGTATCAAAAAAGGCGATATCATTCTTGTCGCAACCGGCCGTAGCATGTATGATAACGTCCTTATCTTTCTCGCCGCCAATAAAATCGGCGCTGTTGTGAGTTTTCTAGACGAAAAAACTCCGCGTGAAACTTTGCTTCATTACATCGAAGATTTTAATTCAAAAGTCGTCGTAACTTATAAATATAATGATAAACGCATTAAAGAATTAAAACACGATACTAAAACCATTAAAACTGTTATTAACTTGGATGGCAAACTAATCGACGACGGCGATATCGATGAGGAACAAGAAGAAGATATCGAAATGTCCGTCCTAGATCATATGTGGATTGGTCATCAAACTATTCGCGAAGTCGCAAAAAAACATAAAGGCCATGTACCAAAAAATATCTTTGGCGGCAATAACGAAGCCATTATTACCTTTACTTCCGGCTCAACTTCCGGTCCAAAACCAATGGTCTTTACGAATAAAGCCCTCATTGCTGCTGCCCTCTTTTCTAAAGCCGCTTCCGGCATTAAAATGTGGGATAAAGTCGTAAAAACTTGGTTTTCTTTCGTTAAATTTGACTGCCCCTACGGTTTTTGGACCTCGGTTTTAACCCCAATCATCGGCGGTAGCTCAGTCATTCTCACTCCCGACTTAAACGACGAAAATTTTCCCTATTATCTTAGTAAAGACATCAGTGTTCTCCAGACTGTCCCGCTTTTTTATGAAAACCTACCGAAAGTTCTCCCCGAAGACATAGATTTATCTTCCGTTAAAATGTGTATTTCCGGCGGCGAACGTCTCGAAAAACAGGCTTCTCTCGATATCGCTGAATACTTTAGAGAACACGGCGCCGAAGTTAAAATGTGTAACGGCTACGGCGTCGGCGAATGTCTTGGTTCTATTACTGTCGCCGTCGGCTCAACATATCATCCAGACACCGTCGGTAGAGTCGTTCCCGGTGCTCATGTTATGGTCCTAGACCCCGAAACTAACGAAGAACTCGATTTCGGAAAAACTGGTCTTCTCTATGTTACTGGAAAACACATCTTAAAACGCTATTACAATCGCCCGGAATTAACCGAAGAAAAAACCATCCGAGTCAAAGGTCATACCTTTATTAACACCGGTGACCTCGCCACCGTCTCCGAAACCGGTTTTATTACTTTAGTCGGACGTGCTACATTCTTTATTAACACCGTCCCAGCGAAAGTCTATTACGAAATCGTCCGCGCCTCAATCGCGAGAAACGAAGTTGTAAAAAGCTGTTATGTCGTTAAAATGCCCGATAAAAAGCTCGGCTGGGCTTCTTGCGCCTTTGTCGTCTTAAATGAAGGCGTCGGGAAAAATAACGAAACTCGTCGCAAAATAGCAAAAGAATCTACCGAACCATTCTATATCGGTAAACGCCGCGTTGTCTTAAAAGAATACGAAATTCCTAGGAAAGTTGTCTTCCTTGATGAACTCCCCTTAACCCGCGCGAATAAAACCGATTTCAGAAAACTCGAACGCATGGCAAAAGAACTAGCTGAAGAAGCTGAAAAAGCTTAGCCACAGACTACGTTATTTGCGTGAAGCCATCCTTCAACTGAACCCCCGTCTAAGTATTCACCATTCGTCGGTGCTACTCTCATCACTCCGCCATCCTTAATAAACTCGTCAATCGGATCGGTTACCATATATTCCTGATCTTTAGGTCCGAAATCATTTTCTTCGACATATTTCACAATTCTCTGTAATAGTTCCGGCGTCATAATATATTTTGAAACATTAATCAAATTAGACGGCGCTTCCTCCGGCTTCGGTTTTTCTACCACCCCGACAAGTTTTCCGTCTTTCTCCGAAAGCACTCCGTACTTCTCAACTCTTTCCTTATCGATTTCAACCCCGAGTATCGCCGAATCTCCGTCTTTAGCCGCCTTAATTAAAGCTTCTGATGCCGATTCTCCACCCGGATTCCATACAAAATCATCACCCATAAAGACTAAAACCGGCTCATCAATCTTATACTCTTCAACCACCATCGCAATCGGTACCGCTGTTCCATATTTCCCTGACGGGTCTTGAATCGTATAATGAATCGTTACGTCATCCGGCAAGGTTTTTGCTAGTTCTAACTTATCTTCCTTCCCCCGTTCGACTAAATACTGATTTAAAGCTAAATTGTCTCGGTAAAATTCCTTAACCTGACAAGGCTCCGCGTTCCCAATTACCATATAGATATCCTTCACCCCAGCCTTAATCAAATCTTGCACAGAATAATCCACCAGTGGCCGATTCCCAACCGGTAACATTGATTTTTCTATAATTTTAGTAATCGGTAGCCGCCTCGTCCCCCAGCCGGCGACCGGAATAATCGCTTTCGTTATCATAATAACCCGATTATATCATAGAAATTAGCGGGGCATCCCACTCACTCGGATAATCATCTTGACCAAGTAATACCGCCATCGTTGCAGCTATACTAGAAAGCCCAGGATTGACAACCCCAGCTAAACGATAGCGCCCACGATTAATCGTGTTGTCATATATAATACATGGAACTTTATTTGTTGTATGCGCAGTCTTCTTCGCTCCATTTTTATCAATCAATTCTTCCGCATTTCCATGGTCAGCTACAACCACCAACACTCCGCCTAATTTATCAACTTCTTTTGCGATTCTCGCTAAACAAAGGTCAATCGACTCCATAGCAATCACCGTCGCTTCCATATCTGCCGTATGTCCAACCATATCTCCGCCCGGAAAATTAATTCGAATAAACTTATAATCCGGCAAACGTCTTATAACTTCATCGGTTATTTCCGCCGACTTCATCCATGGACGCGTCTCAAACGGCTCCATATCGGAACTAATCTCAACATGCTCTTCTCCCGAAGCTTTCTCGTAACTATTGCCATTAAAGTAATATGTAATATGCCCGAACTTAACCGTCTCCGAAATCGCCAAATCCGAAATATCATGCTGACTCAAAAACTGATTCAAAGTCTTAGTAATATAAATCGGCTCCACTAAACGATGCTCCGGAACATGTGTGTCAGAATTATACTCTGTCATGCCAACAAAATAGACATCTTCCGGCGTATAAGAGCCTCGATTGAAATACGGGAAGTCCCAATATGTAAACGCCATCGCAATTTCAATTGCTCGGTCCGCTCTAAAATCAAAATATATTAACGAATCGCCTTCTTTTATCTTCCCAACTGGTTTTTCATCACTATCTACTATTACGAAAGCTGGCAAGTCCTGATCCTGAACATCCGGATTAATTCTTCTTAAGACACTAATCCCTTCCTCAGCAGATTTAAAATAGTAATCTGCCTCCCCGTTCATCATCATATCCCATCCTCTTGCTACTACTGACCAATCATTCTCATATCGATCCGCAACCGTTGTCATTCGTCCACCACCCGAAGCTATTTTAATATCCGCATCTTGGAATCTTGACACAAACTCTTCAAATCGCTTAATGAATTTTGGTTCAGATTGCGGCGGTACATCACGTCCGTCAAAAATCGCATGCACTCGCATTTTTCTAATTCCGTCAATATAAGCTTGTTCAACCATTTGCTCAAGATATGAAATATGACTATGCACGCCACCATCGGAAAAAATTCCCGAGAAGTGCAAAACTGCATCGTTTTTTTCCGATACTCGTTTAATTGCTTCCTTCCAAGCAGCAGAATCGTAAACTAAACCCGTAGAAAACGCCTCTTCAATATGTGCGATTCCTTGCTTTATACTCCGACCAGCCCCCATCGTATTATGCCCAACTTCTGAATTTCCCATCTGATCTGGCAAAAGCCCAACCGCATCCCCAGAAGCATTTAACGCAACATGTATATAATCCCTCGTTGCTCTTCCTAAAAATGGTGTTCTTGCCTTTGAGACCGCATTGCCCGGCCCATCCGGCGCAAGCCCAACCCCATCAAGAACTGCAAGGACCACAGGCCCATCATACTGTAGTTTATCCATAAGCTTATTATAACACAAAAAATAGCCCCGAGGGGCTATTTTTTGATTTGTTTGTTTTATAGCGAGAATAGACAAAGTACTACGATGTTTATCACCGCAATACAAGCTACAACTCTAATCCCCCACTTAAACCAAGTCGAGTAGTCGACTTTCGCAAGCGCAAGACCCGCCATAATTGCACCACAAGTTGGTGTAATTAAGTTAACAAGACCATTCGCTGCTACAATTGTCATTGCTGCAACATCAGTACTGTAACCTAAGTTTGCTGCAACCGGCGCAATAATTGGCGTCGAAAGCGTTGCAAGACCAGAGGATGACGGTACTAAGATTGACAATACAATATGGAGTAAGTAGTTCAAAGGTACAAACGCCATTTCTGGTAATGTAGCCAAGAAATTCGAAGCGTTATAGATAATATAGTTATCAAGCGCAGTCTCAGCCATTAATACCGATGCACCACGCGCTACGGCAATAATCAAAACTACGCCAATCATATCATCCGCACCATCGATAAATGTATCGACAAAACCGTGCTCACCTTGACGATTAATAATTGACAGAATAATCGAAGCGATTAAGAACCAGAGGGCCGCCTCATAGAACCACCACAAACCTAGCGGTGAACCCGTCAACCATCCCGTCCATGAATCAAAGAAGGTAATTCCAAAGTCGCCCCAAGGAATAAACCCAACAATCATCACGAGGAAAGTTAGGCCAAACACAATAAGAGAGGCAATTTGTCTACCAGTAAGTTTTTCAGTTTCTTCTTTTCCTTCAAGGAAATGTGCATATTTCTTTTCAGCTATTGCTTGTTCGCGCAAGCTAAGGAAAGTTGAACCTTTATCGCGCTGAACTTTCTTTGCATATTTTACAACAAAGAATGCTGAAATCGCTAACGTAGTTAACCATAGAATTGTGGCGATTAAAATCACTGTACCTTGATTAAACTCAATTCCAGCGTCTTTCATTGCAGAAACAGCTACACCCGTAGCAAATGGGTTAATAGTCGAACCTAATACACCCGAGCCTGCACCGAGAAGGATAGTCGCTACGCCCACTAGTGGATCCATTCCGGCAGCATACATAGTTGCCGCAATCAATACATAGAAGCCAACGCTCTCCTCGAGGAACCCGTAAGTAGTACCAAGTATCGAGAATATGAACATAAGCAAAAGAATCAATAAGTATTCTTTGCCATGCATTTTCCTTACTAAAATCTTGATGCTTGTCTCAAGAGCTTTAGTCTTAGCCATAATAGCTAAGAACCCACCGAGAACCATTACGAAGATACAAACATCAATAGCATCAGCAAAGCCTAAAATAGGTGCCATTAAAATCTGATAAAGCTCCGCGCCAATCACGCCAGAACCATCAACCATAGCACACCCCTCTTCGCCGTAAACTTCTTCACAGGCTTCGAGTGTATCATAGGTCTCAGCTTCGACTATCGCCAATTCACCTTCAGCTAAGATTTCTTCGCCAACTGTTAGCTTTTCTTCATTTTCAGATGCTAGTACCTCTTCTTCAGCTGCGAGGACCTCGACCGATTCTTCATCAACCGCTTCTTCCTCGTCAGACGCTTCTGATTCTAAACCTTCCGTTAGTACCGCATCCTCAGACTCAGTAAGCTCAACTTCCTCGCTTACTTCCGCTTCGTCTACAGCTGCAGTATATTGCGGCTTTGGCAAAACATGAGATACGATACCGAGAAGAATGATTAGAATCATAATAATCGAATACGCAGACAGCATCGCTCGGCTGCGCTTCTTCCCTCGATTTTTCTTTCTAAACATTTCTTTTCCTCTTTAGTTTATTATTATTGCCCCCTAAAACCCGTCTATCGCTCTTCCTCCTCTCTGACGAGCGCCATCGTCATACAATGCGTTCCGCCACGACCCCTAGATAACTCAGAACTTGGAATCTCGATTACTCTAATTCCGTGCTTTCGGAGAGCCTCATTTGTCACAAAGTTTCGATCATAAGCAGTCACTACGCCCGGCTTCACACAGAACAAGTTCACACCATCGCTCCATTGTTCTCTTTCAGCATCAATTCTACGTCCATTACCGCATTTAATTAACTCAACCTTATTCAAATGTAAGTACTTTTCTAATACCTTCTGTAGACTTTGATGAATTTCAACAATGTCTAATTCTCCGCCAGTGCCCTTCGTAATCTCATAAATCGTCGAGATGTCCATAATCGCATCTTGCACAGCAAATTTATCTACATCTATTCTAGTCATCACGGTATCAAGATGCATAAAGCTTCTTTCGTCCGGAATGTCAATTGCAAGTACATATTTAAAGGTATTGTTTTTATCCTTAAAGAGATTCTTTGCAAATGTCGCAATTGCATCTGGTTCTGTCCTTTGTGAAATTCCAATTGCTATTACTTCTCTCGACAATACTTGTACATCGCCACCTTCTATTGAATACGGTTCAGTGCGATCGTAATAAAGCTTTACGTCATCGTAAAACGGATGATATTTGAATACATAATCAAAGAACATCGATTCACGATTCCTCGTTGCAGCCCACATATGATGTAAAGTTGCACCATGACCAATCGTTGCGATTGGATCTCGTGGACAATAGATGTTTGGAATTGGATCCAAAATCATTCTACCAATATCTCTTGTTGCATAAAAACCAGAAATATTACGAATCTTTTTTAACTCAGTAATATCCGTACCAGCAATACATTTCTTTACTAAGTCACGGTTATCTTTAAAACTATTTAAGTATTCGAAACAATACTTTGCTAATTTTGCCGACGTTACTCCAGCTTCAGCAACAAACTGTTCAATAAATTTCTTCCTCACAGTCCTACCGCCAGCATCTAAAGCTTCGGCAACCAAATCCGTCACATAAACGACTTCTACGCCTTCTGCTCTTAAGGCATTCGCAAACGCATCATGTTCTTGTTGAGCCACTTTTAAATACGGAATTTCATCAAATAACAACCTATTTAATGAATTTGGCGTTAAGTTTGAGAACTCGTCCCCCGGTCGATGTAACAACACCTTTTTTACTGGAGCGATTTCGCTAAAGTTGCAAATCGAACTTTTCATTATTTTTTCTCCTTTTTATATAATGTTAAGAACATTACTGCTTTAATTGTATGCATCCTATTTTCGGCTTCCTCGAATACAAGTGAACGATCCGATTCGAACACTTCATCCGTCACTTCCATTTCCTTTACTCCATATTTCTCGTAAACTTCTTGGGCGATTGAAGTTTCCAAGTTATGGAAGGATGGTAAAGCGTGAAGGAAAATTGGCTCCGATTTCAAAAAGACTGCATTCGGCTTTAATCGGTCCATCAATTGCATCGTGACCTGATATGGCTTTAACTGTTGAATTCTTTCACCCCATTTTTCCTTATCCTCACCCATCGATAGCCACACATCCGCATATACCGCGTCAACTTTACCTTCCAAATCTCTTAAATCGTCCGTCACTACGATTGTCGAACCATTTTTTCTCGCAATTGCACGACATTCTTCAACTAAATCATCCGCAGGACGAAGCGCTCTTGGTCCGCACGAAATAAAGTTCACCCCCATCTTTGCGCTCATCGCCATTAACGAATTCGCCACATTGTTCCTCGAATCACCTACAAACGCCAAAGTTAGGCCCTTTAAGTGTCCGAAATGCTCTTCAATTGTCATAAAGTCCGCTAGGACTTGCGTTGGATGACATTCGTCAGTTAAACCATTCCAAACCGGCACATCAGCATACTCGGCTAACGTATTAACTGTTTCCTGTTTAAAACCTCTAAACTCAATCCCATCATAAAAACGCGACAAAACTCGCGCTGTATCCGCAATCGATTCCTTATGTCCCATCTGAGAGCCAGTCGGATCAAGATAGGTTACCCCCATCCCTAAATCATATGCCGCAACCTCAAACGAACACCTCGTTCTTGTCGAAGTCTTCTCAAATATAATTGCGATATTATTATTTGGAAATATTTTGTGATTTTTCTTTTTGTGCTTAAACCTTTTAAGGGTTTTTGCCGTTTCCAACATATAGCGAAGTTCTTCTTCGCTAAAGTCTAGAATTCTTAAGAAATCTCGCCCATAAAAATTCATTTTGCCCTTCCTTTTATGATTTAATTATACGCTACTTATTTCTTAAGCACAAGCATTTAACACACTATTTTTTCACGATTGTTCCGGCTTTTTCCGCAAGTGCCATCTTCAAACTATCAATGTCCGTAATGATCCCCACTCCACCTTTTTTCGCAAAACTTGCCGCCGCTTCAACCTTCGGGAGCATCGAACCAGCCTTAAAATATCCATATTTCTTTAGCGAAGTTATTTCATTAACTGAAACATTTTCTAAAGCCTTTTGTTCCGGCAAGCCGTAATTAATATAAACATTCGGTACCGCCGTCACTGAAACGAAAATGTCTGCCTTAACCAATTCCGCTAGTTTCTCCGCCGCAAAATCTTTATCAATCACCGCATCAATTCCTTTTAGGCGTTTAAGAATCTTCGTTCGATAAACTGGAATACCGCCCCCGCCAGCCGCAACCACAATTGCCCCGTCCGAAACTAAATCTAAAATCGCCTTCTTTTCGACAATATCAATCGGCTTCGGCGACGCAACCACTCTTCTATATCCTCGCCCCGCATCTTCTTTTACGACCCACCCCTTTTCTTTAGCTAATTTCTTCGCTTCTTTCTCGCTATAGAACTGTCCGATTGGCTTCGTCGGATTTCGGAAAGCCGCATCATTCTTGTCAACTACAACCTGCGAAACAACAGTTACAACTTTCGCATTCTTACCCCTTTTTAAAAACGCATTATTAATCGCCTGTGTTAACCAATATCCGATTTGACCTTGGCTCATCGCTACTGCGGTCTCAAGCGGCATTGCCGGTGCACCTTCTGTTGCCGCCGTTTCCTCATGAATCAAAATATTTCCAACTTGCGGTCCGTTCCCGTGCGCAACAATAATCTCATATTTTCCAGCTAAATCTGCGACTATTTCCCCAACATCCGCCGCTACGGCTTTTTGCGCCTCTGCCGTTTTTTCACCATTTTTTTGTAAAGCATTTCCCCCCAGCGCTAAAACCACCCTTTTCTTCATTATTCCTCCGCCATTAGTTTTTTCAACTCATTCTTATACGCCTCAACGCCCGGCTGATCGAACGGATTAACTCCGAACAGCTTCGCCGAAATCGCACAAGAAAGCTCAAAGAAATAGATTAACTCACCAAATCCTTTTTCGTTAAAATCTGAAACTGTAATGTTAAGCACCGGAATCCCGCCTTCTGTATGTGCAACTCTTACAGCCTGAACAACCTTAGCGTTCAACTTATCTGTCGGAAAATCGATAATTGTTTCGTAAAGATTTCTTCTTCCATCCTGCATAAACTGGCCAAGCGAATGTAAATCAGTCGAATAAATCACCGATGCCGGGAATATTCCCTGTTTATTCTTTCCTTCCGACTCTCCGAATAGTTGTTTTAACCATTCATTAAAATACATCGTCGCCGGCTCAAAGCTCGCAAAAACCTCCGTATCGTAGCCTTTCTTACCTAACTCATATCGCATAAATGCATATTTCGAAGCCGGTTCAACTACTATGTCAGTCGCCTCCGCTGCCCCCTCAAGCAGTTTATCAACGTCTACTCCAGCTACCGCTAACGGTAACAGTCCTACCGCCGTCAAAACTGAATAGCGACCACCAATATTATCCGGAACTACAAATCTTTCATATTTATTTGCAACCGCTTCGTCATGCAAAGCACCCTTCTTAGCATCCGTCGTCGCGTAAACTCTCTGATATGCCCCCTCTTCGCCATATTTTTCAATCAATTTCTTCTTAAACTCACTAAACGCAATAGCGGGCTCTAAAGTTGTCCCCGATTTTGATATTACATTTACTGAAAAATCATGGTCTCCTACTTCCGCTAAAGCCATGTCTAATTCACGTCGCGATAAAGAGTTCCCAGCGTAAATAATTTTCGTTTCAGATGTAGGCCTCAAAGCCTCAATAATCGCCTTATGTCCAAGATATGATCCGCCAATCCCAATACAAACTAAATACTCACTCTCATCTCTAATCTTTTTCGCAGCCTCTTTAATTCGCACAAACTCCCCCATATCAATCTTTCGCGGCAGCTCCATCCATCCCCCCATTTCATCTTTTCGAATCTCCTTCAAAATCCTCGCGAGGTCATCTTCCTTCACCTCTGGGCTACAATTTACGCTAATCATCTTTTCCTCCTCTTATCTTTTCATTATATCAAATTATTTCCTAGAAAATACTTGCTTTTTTTAAGAAAGTATGATAAAATATAAGAATAAAGGCTTTGTTCATGATTGGGGGGAGTAAAAAATGAGACAAATTAGCCTATATTTAACCCTAAACCATTCCAGGGACATCAGAGAAACCCTGAGAAAGAATGGTTTCGCAATTTACAAAGTGAATTCCCTTCTCAAGAAGTTTACTCCCGAAGATGAAGAACTAAGCAATCTCATCTTCCTCAATGAGGACGAAGAATATAATGGCTTCGTTTGCATCTATAATGGAGAAAAATCCCTTGAGGAAATGGGAATCAATCGTGGAAAATTGGAGAATAGAGAAGCTGTCCGTGGTATCCGTGAATTCTTTTATAAGCAGCAAAAGCCTGATGATTCAGGCACCCCGCGCCCCTAGTCGCCCTCTCTACTAGGTTTCTATATAAACGAAGGCTCATCACACTACGAGTTCTTGTCTGTCTGTTTCACCCCACCATCCTCCTTAGGAATATCGGCGGCTTTCCCTCTTCTCTCAATTTTGCCCCCGGCGGTTTCTTCGCCGGGGGATTTTTTATGTTATAATACGGTTATCCCCGAGTGGCGGAATTGGCAGACGCGCTAGCTTCAGGTGCTAGTGATATTATTATCGTGCAGGTTCAACCCCTGTCTCGGGGACCACATTAAACATATTTCTTCAGTTCGTTAGCTACCGCATTGCGGTATTTTTTAATCATTTTTATTCTTGCCTTTATCTCATTCTCACCAATCAAAATCGCTCTTGAAACCACCGGCTCGTCTTTCATCGGCCCGAAAAACTCAACATATTTCTTTAACTCTTCCTCTGTTCGCGCAAGCCTAGCCGTAAACATCGGATAATCATTAAGCGTTTTTTCTCCGCCCTTCTCTTTAATCAAATCCCAATTCTTCGTCATCCAATCAAAAACCCTCGCTTTAGATTTCGGGTTTCGATAAAGATAGATAAATAGATATAGCTGATCCTGTGACTTTACGGTTTCTAAATCACCCAGCAATGCTTCAACTTTAGCTAACTGTTTTTCATCCCTCACTAATGACACTGAGGCCAAATAATCAAACTTGATATCCGGGTCTGTCACAGTTTTATATTTTCCAATATATTCATCCGTAATCTCCGGCTCTAAATAAATTTTCGCGCTTAAGATATCCTCCCGTATTTCCGGCTCCATTTTTTCCGCCTCCGCATCATACATTTTCGCCAGTTCCTTAAATCGTTCCACATCCTCCGCAAAGTAATCTAGCCCCATCAAATTCGCTCTTAAACGAATCGTGTCCTCATCATCATTTTCTCTTGTCTTAATGCCCACTTCTTTTAATTTCTGGTCAACTAATTTAAATGTATATTCCTTCAACATCTTTTCTTCGTCCGACTCGCTATCAAAATACATCTTCAAATTTCCAATCAGAGACGAAATTTTATTCCAAACCGCCGGCGCATCCTCATTTTTAAACTCTAAAGCGAGCGGCACAAGCGACGCCGCACTCTGTAACCCAGATTGTGTAATTAAGTCTCGGTCAATTAAAAGTCTTAACTTTTCTTCTAATCCTAATTCACTAAACTTTTCCAATCTTTCTTTAAACTCTGCTTCGCTTAAATTCAAAACGTAATGCCCCGACATATCCTCTTTCACTTCCGGAATTGGCCAAGATTCCCCTTCAATCGGCTCCCCATCTAATAAAAACCTTTTTTGGGTAAACTGCTTAAAATTCTCTCCTTCATTCGTAATAACCGGATAACCTGGTTTATCGATAAACGCATGAATTAGTTCTTTCGGTTCAAAATTCGCATAAGGCCTTAAACTGTCCCACAAATCATCTCCGACTGTATTTTGATACTTAAACTTTTCAAAATAATCAGCAATTCCTTTACAGAAATTCTCCCAACCCATTAATCGGATTGTCATGAGTATCAGTCTCGCCCCCTTTGCATACACAATCGCGCCGTCGAACAACGTCGCGATTTCTTCCGGCGTCTTAACATCTTGGTGTACTGACTGTACCCCGAGATGCGCATCTCTAAGTAACGCCGCATAGCAATCCGACGTGAAAAAACTCTCAAAAATCTTATATTCCGGATGAATTGCATCTACCGCATAATATTCCATTACGCTCGCAAACGACTCATTTAGCCACAAATCATCCCACCACTTCATCGTCACTAAATCTCCAAACCATTGATGCGAAAGTTCGTGTGCGACTGTAATTGCCACCGCTTTTTTAGCACCAAGTGTCGCTGCCTTCCCGATAAGAAGCATTGATTCTCGGTAAGTCACCAACCCCCAGTTTTCCATTGCCCCCGCCTCAAAATCCGGCAGAGCCACTTGATCTAATTTTGTTAACGGATACGGAATCTTAAAATTATCATCATAAAATTCTAGTGACTTCGCTGCAATTTCATTTGCAAAATCCACCGAATCGACATCCTGATTCAAAGCACAATACGTCGTAATCTCCACCCCATGCGCATTTTTAATCGTCTTCCCATGAAATTTTCCAATTACAAACGCGAGTAAATATGTCGACATCCTCGGCGTCGGCTCGAAAAAAGTTGTCCTAAAGTCAGAAGCTAAAGTTTGATTCGGCGCATTACGGAGCGCGCCAGCGCGAGTATTAGCGCGCTCGCCCCGTGGCGACGGGCGCGAGCGACGCGGCGCCGAATCAAACTTTAGTTCTGGCGTATTAGGCAAAATCTTTTGATTCGGCGCATTACGGAGCGCGCCAGACTGAACTTTGGCTTCTGGCATATTAGATAGAACTAAATCTTCCGAATCCTCCGGTATAGATATCGATAGTTCGAATACTGCTTTCGCTTCTGGTTCATCAATACACGGAAACGCTTCTCTTGCATAATGGCTTTCAAACTGCGTTGCGACAATTGTCTCAGTTTTGCCATTATATTCATAAGTCGACAGATACGCCCCTTCCATATTTTCATTAAGAGAGCCGTGGTACCTTATTTCGACCCCTAAATCACTCCTAGGTACCTTAAAAAGCGTTAAAATGCCATCTTTAACTTCAAAATCCGTCTTTTTACCATTTACGATTACCTCATCAACAGATAAAGCAACTGCGTGAAACTTAATATTTTCAGCCTTACTCTTACCAAAAACCTCAACTCTCCCTAAAATCGTCTTTGCATGCTTATCAATCAATAAATCTAAGACGTATTTCTCTGGTACAAAATAATCTAATAATCTCTCCACATTCACCTCCACTTATTAAATTACTTATATAGCTTCGCAGATTCAGGCAATTTAGACCCCTTTAAAATCGGCTCTAATTCTTTTTCTTCGAGAGTTTCATGTGCTAACAATTCTTCCGCCAATTTATCTAGCGTCGCTTTATTAGCTTTCAAAACTTCTTCCGCTCGCCTTGCCGCTTCGTCCGACAGCTTCTTTATTTCCGCATCAATTATTTCTGCTGTCTTTTCCGAATATGGTTTACCGGTCGTAATTGTATAATAACCTGTCGCTTCTGAAGGGAATACAAGATTTCTCGTTCCGTCGCCCATTCCTTCTTCGACAATCATCGACTTCGATAATTCCGCAACATTCTTAAGGTCCGAAGAAGCTCCCGTAGTGACTGCATCTTTACCAAAAATGAGTTTCTCCGCAACCCTACCGCCCATTGCTCGCGCTAAAATGTCCTTAAGTTCATAAATATTCTTATAGCTTCTGTCTTCTGGCGGCAAGAACCAAGTCACACCTCCGGTCTGGCCTCGCGGAATAATTGTTACCTTATGTACTGGGTCTGAATCCGGAAGTACATGTCCAACAATCGCATGTCCAGCTTCATGATAAGCTGTGATTTTACGTTCTTTTTCGTTCATCACTTTCGATTTTCTCTCCGGTCCAATCGCCACCCGCTCAAACGCTTCCGTTACATCCTTGTTTGAAATCGCTTTATGCCCTTCGCGCGCCGCTGTAATTGCCGCCTCATTTGCAATATTAGCTAAATCCGCCCCCGAAGAACCCGCCGTTTTCTTCGCCAAAGCCTCAAGGTCAACATTTTCTTCAATTGGTTTTCCTTTAAAATGTACTTTCAAAATCTCTAATCGGTCTTTTCTTTCTGGAAGAGTAACATTTACATGTCGGTCAAATCGCCCCGGACGAAGTAAAGCTTTATCAAGCATATCAACTCGGTTCGTCGCCGCCATCACAATCACGCCAGAATCGTTATCAAACCCATCCATCTCGACAAGAATCTGGTTCAAAGTCTGTTCATCTTCACGCCCCGCGCCCCCTCTTGCATCACGCTTATGCGCTACCGCATCAATCTCATCAATAAAGATAATCGACGGTGCATTCTTCTTCGCCTTTGAGAAAAGATCTCTCACTCTCGATGCACCAACGCCAACAAACATTTCCGCAAATTCCGAACCCGAAATCGAGAAGAATGGTACATTCGCTTCGCCCGCTACCGCACGTGCCATCAAAGTTTTACCAGTACCCGGGTCTCCAGCAAGCAACACGCCTCGCGGAATCTTTGCACCTAGTTTTTCATATTTCTTCGGGCTCTTCAAGAAGTCGACAATCTCCGTTAAATCTTGTTTCGCCGATTCATTGCCAGCCACATCTTTAAATGTTACTTTTTTCTTATCCGGCCCGTAGAGCCTCGCGCGAGATTTTCCGAATCCCATCGACTGATTATTCGCCGCATTAGCTTGTTTAATCATCCAGGAGAAAAAGATGACAATTGCAATAATTGGCAATACCGTCAACAAAACATCTAATATAATTCCGGTCACATCAACTGCTTCTTTGTATTCAATAATCGGATAATCTTTCTGACATTCCGCCAGCTCTTCTGAAATTAAACCTTCGCAATTATTTACCAAACCTTGATCATATAACGTCCCTGAACCATCTTTTCGAGAAATTTCCGTCGGTTGGTCCTTGTCCTTCAAAGTTATTTCTAAATCATTTCCGATTACCGTAATTTTCTTTATATTGCCTTCCGGATCATTCGCGCGCTGAATCACTTCCGAAATCGGCACCTCAGTTTTTTCGGTTGTACCCTGATTTAAGTTAGCAATTAATAACACCCCGAAGCAAATCAATAAGAATGTAAACAAAAAGCTTCTAACTGAATTCGATTTATTGTTTGCACCAGGCTTTCCAACAGTTTTATTTGTCATTTTATCTGCCACTATTTTTTCTCCTTAATGTATTAATTCTATCACACTTACGCCGCCGGATACTTTTCAATATTGAAGTCTCTAACTTTATCATTACCTCTTACCGAGCGTACCTTATCAACAAACTGCCTCTTATCTAATACTTTCTTCCTCATTAACTGTTCAGCAATACTAACGAGCGCCCAAACTTCCCGCGCTCTCGTCTCGTCTTCAAAAATTTCCACCATCGCCCCACCTTTACCAATCTCTCGCGGACCCGCATCGTAACTAGATTGCAAAATCTGATGCGATGCAGCTTTTAACCTATCACAAGCATTCGCTACCGCTGTATAAGTATTAACTATGCGCTCACCTTCGCGGTTATGAAGCTCCTTAAACATCGTCAAATCATTCCCACCATCCCCAACAACTCGTGCGGTCTTAATATCTCCCACTAAACCACTATCAATCAACCATTGAATTCCACTAATTTTTGTTCCTTTAATAACTTCTACCCAATGGAAACGACCAGTCTCCTTACTTTGCATATTTAACATACAAGGAATCCCAAGTCTTTGAAACTCATCATAAGCCGCTTGAACCGCATCCGCATCCGGACTCATCATTTGAATCTTATAATTTTGCCCCGGAATCGCCATTACTTCTTCAGCCGTTGCTTGTTTCGCGGTTAAACCAATTCTTCCCTCCTCATTATGCACAGTATCAACAATCCCGACATTTAACATGGCTTGTTCAGATTCTTCCGTAAAGTTCGAATATAAATGTTCTTCACCGCTCACCGGATCTTTCTTATTTTGCATCCACGTTAAACCATTCTTCTTTGCAATATCAAAAGCTTGCTGAACTTGTTCTTCTGGAATTTCACTTCCATAAATTCTTTCACCTTCGCCATTAAATATTTCCGCACCATTATTAATTACAATAAATGGCAACTTTAATTCTTCTACAATTTTTCTTACCGACTCAAACCTTGCTCTTCCGGTTACCGGAACAAATGTCCCGCCATTTTCACGATATTCTTTTATATGTTCGATTGCTCTTTCATCAAAATCCCCACTATTATCAGTCAAAGTCCCATCAATATCAGTAAATATCGCCGAGCCATCAAACCTAAACTTTTCGAACGCCTCAAAATATTTTTTATCTTCTTCGGCTCTTATGTTTTTTTCATTAACTTCTGGCTGGAATGGCGGGAAATCGGTCTTCGTCCACTCAGCGCCATTATTCGAACTCTCCTCTTGTTTCCTTTCAGGGTTCATTAATCCTCCTTTTCTAAAATTATAACATAATATCCATTTATTAAGATATGTGATATAATTAAAGTACGTCTGGGTGTGGCGCAGTTGGTAGCGCGCGACTTTTGGGAAGTCGAGGCCGCTGGTTCAAGTCCAGTCACCCAGACCATTTTTTATAACCAGTCCTGGGATTGGCGCAGCCCGGTAGCGCGCACGCATGGGGTGCGTGAGGTCAGGAGTTCAAATCTCCTATCCCAGACCACCTTATATTTCAGGGTGTGGCGCAGTTGGTAGCGCTTTAGCGTAGGGACGCTGAGGTCGTCAGTTCAAGTCTGATCTTTAACATTATCAGGGTGTGGCGCAGTTGGTAGCGCGCAGCGTTCGGGACGCTGAGGTCGTCAGTTCAAGTCTGATCACCCTGACCAAACAAGGAGCCGAGTGAGAAGAAAGTTAAAAGGAGATAAAATGAAAACTTTAGTTTGTTATTTTTCAGCTGAGGGGCATACGAAAAAAATTGCCGAAGAAATTGCTAAAAATCTAGAAGCAAATATTTACGAAATTGAGCCAGAAAAACCTTACACAAAAGAAGATTTAGATTGGACCAATTCCGATTCCCGCGCTTCTAAAGAAAACGACAATCCTGAGCTAAGAAATATTGAACTAAAAAACCTAGATATCCCGAATTGGGATGAATACGAACGTATTATCATTGGTTATCCGATTTGGTGGGGCATTGCCGCCTGGCCAGTCAACTCTTTTGTCAAATCAAAAGACTGGACTAATAAAACTGTCCTTCCATTTTGTGTCTCCCATTCCTCCGGACTCGGTGATAGCGATTTATTGCTAAAAGACGATGCAAACGCCGGCGATTGGCAAGAAGGCATTCGTTTTTACCAAGACGCCCCAGTAGCAAAAATCAAATCCTGGACCGATAGTTTATAGAGCTCTTGCTTTTTTTGGCCATTAGTGCTATTATAAAACCACAAAAGGTCAAAACACACAGGTAAAATAAAAATGAGCAAAACTATTTTGAGAAAAAACAATGCCCATCTTGTTCGAATTATAGCTGGGTTCGCCGCTTTTGTGGCAATCATATTTTGTGGTTTTAAAATTGCAACCGCAGTTAAATACAGCGCAATTACCGTTTCAGAAACTAATGGAAATATTACTGTTAATAACAACACAATAAATGGTTTAACCATTACGCCCGCACTAGTTTTTAATCAAACAGAAAGCTCAATCACTTACAAAGTTATTCTCTCCGATCCAGACCAAACACCTTTCCAAATCAAAAGTATTACCGACGACAACACGAATCAATATGTAACTACATCCTACGAGTATAGTCACGAAAAAAATAGTAACGAAAAACCGGTGCTCATTAAACTTTCTTACAGCTCTTATCTACCATTTGGTGACGAACTAAATCTCCGAGACATCCACATTTCAATCGATGTCGAAGATGGTTCAAAAGAAGAAAGCGAAGTAACTCCAGCAAATACTCCAACAAACACCCCAAACACTGGTTCATTCACTAACTCTTCAAAATACTTAAAAACATCTTCCGAAAAAACTCATAACCAAGTCTTACCATATATTATTATATGTGTTATATCAATTTCGGTTATCATTACCGTTATGCCAAAATCAAAACGACACCGTGTTCAATTTAACAAAATCACATCAATTGTTTTAATACTCATAATTAGCGGAACCGCAATCAGCACTTACGCAAAATCCACTAAACTTGAAATAACCATAATTGGTGCTAATATTTCGGCAATTCCGGATACTTCAAACCCTCAAGAAGTCGTTCAAATAGCCTTCCCGAATATCTATAATAATAAAGTTCAAGATCGCGATGGCCAAGCGCCCGGAAACGCCATCATCTTAAAAACTCTTGATAATAAATATGTCTTAATGGATACCGGTCCAAACACAGAAGACGTTAGAAATGTTATATATAATACTCTAGTAAAAATACAAGATAACCCTGAGGTAATCATTGATTACCTTATTATTTCGCATTTAGACAGCGACCACTACGCCAACGCCACTAGATTTATTAATAACGAAAACATAACTATAAGAAACGTAGTGCTAAAACACGAAAGAAGTAAAGAAACTGCGTTTTCAAACATTACAGAAGCCGCTGCGAATAATAATGTAAACATTATTACGAGTGGCGACGGTCAAACTCGAGAGTATTTAGAAAGTATCGGCGTAACCGATTATGATAAAATCAGCGAAGGTATGGTTCTTAATATAGGTAAGTATCTCAAACTAGATTTCTTTAATACTTCCGACGTGTATCAAGGCAAAGACTGTCCAAGCGGTCATAAAATTAGTTGGACCGCAAGCACCAGCTCGTCTAATTACATCAAAACTAGCGATGATAAATATATCTACTTTGATGGTAGTGAGTACGAAACTAAACAAAATGGCGAATTCGCTTTAACTAGTAGTAAATATCCTTACGCAGACGTTACTCTTAAAACTACTTCTAATCTCGTCGCAAAAGAAAACGGCAGCGGTATGAATAGATACTTTTATGCTGTCGACTCGGGTTCACATAGCATTTGTCAATCCAACCCAAACGCCTTTGGTATTCTAGCCGAAGTTACTACTACTGGATTAAAGAAGTACATGTATTTCCCTGGCGATCTCGAAAACGCCGGTTACAGCATGCTATCAAGTGGCGCAAATTCTTCAGCCCTCTTTGAAGATTTAGACTTCGAAAATGGCGAGTTTATTCATAATGTTACTCCTTACTCTATTCCATCCGAAGACGATACCGCCACCGCTATTTATAATAAATTAGCCTCCGACGCTAGCTCGCTCGGCGTAACAGTCAATGATCTACTCAACAATATCGTTATCTACCAAGAATCTCATCACGGCCACAACAATAGCGAAAAAGCCGTTTGGAAACTAAACATTAACCGCGCTAGTGGCATTTATGCCATTGAAGAAGGCGGAACCAATATGCCAACAACCGCCAGCTTTAATGCAGCAAAAACCTACTGGTACACATTAGGCAATCTTCCGGCCGAAAATAAAATCCGAGTTGGCGACAATACTAAAGACGGCGTAAACTGTACTATTAATACAATCGGCACAACAATCTGCACACAATACGAAATTATCTATCCGAGTTAATACAAATCAACTTTTCATTCTAGCATCAACATAATCTATAAGGCATATATATGGAACAAGATAATATAAACAATAATATAAACGAAATACCAAACAGTCTTAATCCGCCTTTCCAAGAAGAGAAAAAGAATAAAAAGAATATGAAGATGCTAGGAATAGTATCGGTAATTGTACTAAGCATTTCGTTTCTTTTCGTAATTATCATCCCTATAGTTAAAACAATACGCAATGATTTGACCGGCCCATCAACATCTGATTTCATAGCTTATTTAACCACCAAATACGAAGGCGAAAAGTTTTATTATGTCGAGGACAGCACTTATAGCGTATGGTTTAACGCCGGTTTTATCACTAAAGATTTTTCTTCCGATTCGTTTAATGATTCTTTCGAAGTAAGAGCCGACAAACACAACAACGAAACATTCTCAGACCAATACTATCTAGTAAAATACAAAGACGAATTAAATGAACATTATTACGAAAAATACGGCAAATACTTTGAAGACCTTATTCCTTATAAATATAGTATATCCGTAGACACTATCTATCCATATTTTAATTCGAGTGAAAAACAAACTTCCTTCGAACAAGTTATTAGTGATATTGAAAACAGTAAAACATACAGTTGGGCCAGAAAGGATATATATATCGATGCAGATTATGAAACAGTCGGCTCAGAGAATATCAATAGTACAGAGTTTGATCTTATAGAATCACAAATCGATGATTTAATACTTGAAAAAGAAATACAATTAGGGGACAAAGATACTGTTCATTTTAGAATCCTCATGACAGGAAGCGATCAGGCTACACTTTGCCCAGACAAGTTCGTTGCATCTAAATCCTCAGACGAAAAAATAGAGTATTGCTCATTAAAACTATATCCAAAACGCGACCAATAAACAATCTCTCGCATAAAACCTTTCTTTTCTATGCTACAATAAAAACATGATCAATAAAACAAAACAAATAAAAACTTTTGGAATTACAACTATAACTTTATCGGCATTAGTAGGTATTCCTTCAATTATACTTTTATTTAGTATGCTAACCGGCATCGGTAGGCAAACGCAATTTGGTTATTCTTTATATGTAGTAGTACTAATTGTCTTAGGAACTATACCGGCATTATTAAGCATAATTTTTGGAATAATAACATATGCAAAATATCATAAAAATAAGAAACTATATTATAATAGCAAAAAACTTGCAACCTCAGCGCTATTATTACCAATACTAACTAGCACTTTAATGACCCTCGCTATACTCTTAGATGCTTTTATGTTAGTGTAAACTCATAAGAGTTCTAACCAACCCTACTTTTGTTTTGTTCCGCATTCACTGCAAAACTTCGCCGACGCGTTAATCTCTTTCCCGCATTCGTGACAATACTTTTTCGGCTCATCATCTAGCCCTTCTTTTAATCCACTAGCTGCTGCCTTATAATGAACCTTTGTCCCCGCCGCGCTAAGCTCTGCCGACTTTTTATTTAGCCGTTCAATTTGCTCACCATTCTCAGCATATATTTCTTCCTGCATATCAAGCATTTTCTTCTGCATTCTCTTTAAAGTATCCATATTGTTATCCAACATTTTATCAAGTGAAGACATACAATCCTTTCTATTATTCTTTACCATAATTATAACCCAATTATACTATTTTCTAAGCTGTTGATTTTTACGAGTTGCTTCAAAATACCTTAATACTACAGGCTCAAGAGCATCATAAAAACTACTATCTGCATTTTCTATGTCTTCCTTTGTTCTAATCCCTTTTGCTAAAGCTTCTTCAGCTTTATAAATTCTTTTACCATCGTAGACATGTGTTCCTACATTACGAGAACTGCCTTTTAGTCTAAAATCTATAACTATTGAATTACAATTACCGGGCATGCTAAGAACAGAGTCCATTGTGTCACTAAATTTTGTACGCCTCAACTGATTTTGTACATCTTCAATACTAATAGCAAAAAAATCAAATCCAGGAAGGTTTTGTTCTGCCGATAAACCTTTTTCCGTAGCAGACTCTATATTATTAATAGCTTTTTCTAGTGCGCTTTTTATATAATCCAAGCGTTTAAGTTGCTCCATTTGCGAAACTTCAAGACATCTTTTTTCTAGTGGAGTCGGGTTAATTTGATGTGGTATATCATAATTACGCCCAATGCCATCAAGCGTTCGAAAAGCGCCTTTATATCTCGACATGCTTAAAAGCCCTACTATTTTTTCATCCATTTCCTCATACGTATCATCTTCGCTTATCGAAGCAAGCAGTTCCTCACCTTTTTTCTCTGCTTTTTCTGTATAAATTGACCGTTCAACATTGATTATTGGTATACCGAAATACTTAGCATGACGAAGCGATTCTTCAGTGAATCTTCCGTTTTCGACAATAATATAATCTGGCTTCTTAGGAATACCATTTTCAGTATAACGTCTTAGCAATACTTCATTATAATTGTTCATTCCACCTGCGCCCTCAAGTTGCTTTATAGCGTCAGGGCTTGATAAAGTCGTCTCCGCATTGCCAGCCATATTACTAGTACCACCATCGCCATTAGAAACCGAAATAATAGAATCTGCTCGAACGCTTTCAAACCCATAAATCAAATTACCAGACACATGACTATCGATATTTCGTTCAGAATTCCAATAAGATGTTGATATTGTGTTCCCCCTAGCATTACCATTTCTTGTGCCGAATCCACTCGCTTTTTCTGCTTCGTCGCGTCGCTCGGTCCAGATAGATGGGTCATCTAAAACTCTTCTAAAAGTCTCAGTCCCAATTTCGCCAGGTTTATTCGCTCTTCTATAATCTATGGTCGTCGAAAGCAGCGAGAAAGGAAATCCTCTTAAATCATAGACTGGTATATCTACTTCTTCAAAAGAGACTAAACGTTTTTGGACTTCTGGATTCTCCGAAATAGCTTCTGTTTCTAAATCATCAACCTTTAACAAATTAGAGTTCAAATCACGCTCTACTATTTCCTGAATCCCTTGCTTCTCTAATCTATCGTGTTTGTTGTAATTTAATACGTCTCTAGCTGTTGCCATGTCTCTTTCAAGAGCTTCTTTTTCTTTCCTAGCTTTTTCAGCCTCTTTTTCGGCATTTCGTCTTTCTCTTTCAAGCGCTTCAGCTTTCTCTCTTTCTTCTATAGCTTTTCTTCTAGCGGCTTCTTCTTCGTGATATTCACTTAGAGCAACGTGCATAGCTTCTCTTTCGCGTCGTTCTTCACTTCTCTTGGTCTTTATTCCTAACTTATCAGCAATTAGCCTGACAGTTTTTGTGAAGCTCAATTTTCTTTTCGCCGTTGAGGGCAATTGTTCTTGAGATGAAGATTCATCTTCAACGATTTCTGTTCCTGTAGAAGTAGATTTTCCGACATTACTTTTTCTATACGACTCCTCCACTTTGGCTTTAGCTTGAGAAACCTTTTCTTGTCTTTCTTCTAGTGTCTCTTCTTCTGCGGTTCTGTTTATACCACTATCCACATAATCATCTTCCGACAATTCTTCAAGTTCGGACCACCCATTCACATTTGCTTCGATACTTTCTTTTGGTTTTTCGCCACTACTCATACTTTATATTATATACTAAAATATGTTATAATTGTACCTATAATAACAGATAGAAAGGTTGGTTTTGAACTGGGAGTAGGAATCTTAAATATTTAAACCAACCAATGACTCCATATATACCATTCTCTGTTAAAATCCGTTTACCAAAACCAAAATGGAAAAATATCAATATCAAACAAAAAAGACGCGCTTGATATAGTTCAATATCTTGGGCATCTTTTATAGCCAATATTATACTAAACTTCCTAAAACATTTCAAGGATTTCTTCGGATTTCGTTATAACAATCAAATGGCAAATCTTACTACGATGACTCGTAAAATAATGATTAATATTTGAAAGAGCCTTAGTTTGGTGCATTCTTATCCGTCTCAATTTTTCAACCCCTACCCACAATATGATATGACGTAGACATCGAAAGCCCGTCAGGCAACACTGGATTGCACAGGTTCGGGACTTTCTTTTTATGCTATAATTAAATTATGGAAAAGCTCAGAAAAAAACAGAAAAACATTACTTGGACAATTTGCATAGTCAGTTTTATTATGATTTTTGTTTCTGCCATCATAATGCAAATGAGCTGGTATCCTAATCGGATACTCCAGGGTTGGCCCATGGTCATATCAATTCTAGCTTGTCTATGTTCGTTTATTGTAGCAATTAATCAAACTGCGAATTATTCAAAGGCTAAAAAATCACTTACAAACACCCTACAGAATCAGCCCAAACAACAACCTACACATGTACCGAAAAACAACTCAGCCAATTCCGTCGTATCGCTAATTTGTGCGATTATCCCACTCCTACTATTATTTATTACATTTCTTTCTTCTATGTCTAACAGAAGCTCAAACACAGATCAATCTGGATGGATTTTGGTCATTTATTACTGGACTATCGGAATACCACTCTTTTTTGTTTGGCTCATTTGTGGAATTTTCGGTCTTAAATCCAAGAAAAGAAATATAGCCATCGCTAGTTTAACCATAAAGCCTATTGGTTTTATACTAATAATAATGCTCATGCTCATAATGCGCTAGTTTCGTACTATATATTTCATCAATATTCTAGTATTTCCTGTTGAAAAATGATACAATAACAGACATAAAAACAAGAAAGGTTGGTTATGAATTTAAAAATCGGAATCTTGAATTTCTAAACCAACCTGATTTTTATATTCCATTTACCACTAAAATCCGTCTCCCAAAACCAAAATGGAAAAACATAACAATTTTTGTTCCCGAGTCAAATGATTTATAATTATTTCATGCCAAAATCAAATTATTCAGTTATAGTTCCAAGGGGACTCTATCCTAAACCATCAAATCGGGAAATGACTGCTGCTTATATTTTAATTGACTTCTTCAATTCTGATATAAAATTCGTGGTTAGAAATGATAATAAAACTCCAGACTTCTTAATAAAAGGAAAATATTGGGAGTTAAAATCTCCGACTGGCAATGGCAAATATAATCTTCAGCACGCGCTCCGAAATGCAGCTAAACAATCAGAGAACATTATAATTGACGCTAGATTCTCAAAAATTCATATCAATAAGATAAAAAATGAACTAAACTATCAATTTAAACATTCTAAAAATATAAAACGATTACTTCTGATTGATAAGCAGAAAAATGTAGTTGAAATTCCTCGGTAAGTGTAATATAATAAAATTATCGAAAGTCCGTCAGGCAACGCTGGATTGCGTAGGTTCGGGGCTTTCTTTTTTAGCTCAACTAAATCTCAACGTCTTTTAAACTAATCTTTTTTACATGCACATCGGAAATCTCACCATCATCTAGTACCGCCAAGCTCCAGATTTCATCGGCAAAACCGTAGTCACTAAAGACACATCCGCCTTCTCCGTCCTCAATATTACCATAATATATTTTCCTCAAAAATTGCTTATCTTCACTACTTACTAGCAGGTATTGCTTGCTGTCAATATTTAAATATTCATCAAAATCCGTAATTAAATCTCGGTCAATTATTCTCCGCTTATCATCGCAAAAATACAAATCTTCGGTTTTTGGCATTATCTCCAATATAGTACCGTCGCTAAAAAAGATTTTAAAATATTCTTCATCTGGATAATGCTCTGTATAGTAACTTGCCACAAAAACAGTCTTTCTCGCTCTATTCTTTATAATTATCGTAATGGGATTGTCACTTTTTACTTTATTCAGCAAATCATCAAACGTCATACCATATATTATAGCAAAAATATGATATAATAACAGATAAGAATTGACGAAAGGTTGGTTATGAATTTAAAAATCGGCATCGTCGGCTTACCTAATGTCGGCAAATCTACATTGTTCAATGCTTTAACAAACGCTGGCGCACTCGCCGCGAACTATCCTTTTGCTACCATCGAACCAAATGTTGGTATCGTTCCCGTTCCTGACGAACGCCTAGATGTTCTCGCAAAAATGTATGAAACCGATAAAGTTGTTCCCGCTACGGTAGAGTTCGTCGATATTGCTGGCCTAGTACAAGGCGCGTCAAAAGGCGAAGGTCTTGGCAATAAATTTCTTGCCCACATCCGCGAATGTCAAGCTATCTGCCACGTCGTCCGTGCCTTTAAAAACGACGATATCGTTCGCGCCGATAATAAACCCGAAGACGACATTCTAAAACAAGCTAAAGACGATATCGACATCATTAATCTAGAATTACAACTCGCCGACGATGAAACAAAACAAAAAGTCGAAGCAAAACGGAAAAAAGATCCTGCCGACGAAAACATTCCTTACTTAACCGAAAAACCCGTTATTTATATGTTTAATGTCGACGAAACCGGCCTTACCGATAAAAGTTTTCAGTCAAAACTAAAAGATTTAGTTAAACCCGCCGAAGCAATTTTTGTTAACGCTAAACTAGAAGAAGAAATGTCCGACATGAACCGCGAAGAAAGAAAAGAATTCCTCGAATCTTACGGTGTAAAAGAGGATGCCCTCGGCGAACTTATTAAAGCCGCTTATAAAACACTCGGCCTTCAATCTTTCCTCACTGCCGGGAAAAAAGAATGTCGCGCCTGGACGATTAAAAAGGGCGCCACCGCCCCCGAAGCTGCCGGAACAATACATACCGACTTTGAACGTGGTTTCATCGCGGCTCAAATTTGTAACTACGACGACCTTAAACAATACGGTTCCGAAAAAGCCGTCCGCGAAGCCGGTAAACTCCGCACCGAAGGAAAAACCTACGTCATGCAAGACGGCGACGTTGTCGAATTTAAATTCAATGTTTAATCTAATCTAATCCAATCTTTTACATTATAATTACCGTCCACAACCGCCACTGCTAACTGCGGATTAAAACTGACAAAGTCCTTCCGCACTTTTAAAAACACCTCCACTGCAAACTTCATTTTTTGAAGTTTCTTCTTATCAACCGCATATAACCCTCCGCCGCGCGCCCCATCTTTTCGCGTCTTTACTTCCGTAAAATAAATTTTATCGTCTAAAACCGAAACAATATCAATCTCGCAAAACTTCGTTTTAAAATTCCGCGCAATAATTCTATGCCCTAGCTTTTCTAAGTATTCACAAACCGCCGCTTCGCCTTTCATTCCAATCATTGTTGTATTTTTTACAACATTATTTACCGCCCCTTGGGACGCGAACGACCTCTGGTCGACGACGTCTTTCACCCCATCCCCATTTCGATCAAACCCAACCATACTCCGAATCGGCTCAAAACTCTTCCGATGCTCCGGCGTAATTCCAAATTCCCGAATCGCCGCTATATGCTTTGCCGTTCCATACCCAACATGACTATTAAACCCATACTCCGGATAAAGCTCCGAAAGCTCTACCATATATCTATCCCTCGCCACTTTTGCGATAATCGACGCCGCCGAAACTTCCTTTACTAGATCATCTGCCTTCGGCATCGTCGAAACATATTTTTCTAACGCCGTTCCCTTCAAAAAATTCACTTTTCCATCAATCACTATCTGTGAAAAACTCGCGTGAAGGCTCTGAACTGACTTCACAGCCCTTCTCGTCGCGACTCGAAGCGCCTCCGAAATCCCGAACTCATCTAGTTCCGAAGCAGAAACCCAGCCGAGTCCCGTCGCAAGCGCTCCCTCTAAAATCACCTCATTTAACTTTTCCCGCTTCTTTGCGCTCAACTTTTTCGAATCCTTTAGTTCTAAAACCCATTCCGGTTTCTCATCCGGTAAAACCACCGCCCCAACAACAAGCGGACCCGCTAAGGGTCCGCGTCCAACTTCATCAATTCCGAGAATCGCCATTAAGCTTTTTCTTCTTCAGCTTTAGCTTCTTCTTTCGGCTCTTCCTTTACTTCTTCAACTTCTTCCGCTTCAGCTGGTTCTTCTTTAACTTCCTCAGCCGGCTCTTCTTCAACCGTTACATCGTTAACCGCTGCACGGTCAAAGTCCTTACCAAGAAGTCTTGCCGACTTACCCGAACGCTCACGCAGATAAGAAAGATTATTGCGGCGCACTTTCGAACGCTTTGTAATCACGATTTTCTCAACTAGTGGCGAATGAATGAGATACGACTTCTCAACCCCAACTCCGGAAGTAACTTTACGAACCACGATACGCGCCGTATGCGATTCTTTTCGATCCGCACGAATTACAACACCTTCAAAAGTCTGAAGTCTAAATTTCCCACCTTCCTTAATTTTTTGCGTCACGCGAACAGTATCACCCGGGCGAACATCAACCACAGCCTTCTTTTTCTGCGCGTCACCAATTTGCTTTAGAATAGAAAAACTCATATTTAACCTTTTATATTTAACGATTACGCACTATTTTACCATACTTATTCTCTTTTTTCAAG
>JAGCNM010000023.1 GCA_017645955.1 Candidatus Saccharimonadota bacterium | reverse complement strand
TAACTCAAATTACTCAACCACTAACGCTACTGCTTCATCGATAAAAACCTATCTAGAAAACACCTGGTTTACCAGCACAAACGGCGTCAGCGCCTATGAAAGTATTCTTGAACCAAGTGCAGGATACTGTAACGATAGATCGGTTTTCTACAACGAATCCGGCTCGACCGCAATCACCAACCTCGCTCCTTACGCTTCAGCTGTAGCATACTTCGGCGCCTATACTCGCCATAAAGTAGCTAACGCTACTCTCACCCTTTCTTGCACGCGCGGCACAGTGGATATTTATTCTACATCTTCCGCTTCGGATGGCAACAAACAATTAAGTAAACCTGTCGCTTTAATCACAACCGACGAAGCTGCACTTTCTGGAAATGGCTACGGGAATACTAATACTTACAGTTATAACGCCAATTCCTTCTTACGAACTGGTTCAAATTTCTGGACCTTCTCTCCACGTTACCGACGATCCGATGGTAGCTTAAGACAATATAGCGTAGGTGCAAATGGTGCAATCACCGGCACAACTCCAAACGAATCAGCCGGCGTCAGGCCCGTTATTTCCTTACAGCATGGCACCGCCGCGTCTAGCGGTACCGGCACCGCAACCGACCCATGGGTCGTTGACGCCCCCTAAAACCTAGCCTCCATTATTGACAATACATAAAAACTATGGTATAATAGACAGATTGGAGGTGTTTTTTACGTGATTATTCTCGAACCTTGCCCTAAATGTGGCGGCAAAGCAAAGTTAAGACGCGGCCTTCCGAATTTAGGAAATTCCAAAGAAAGATTTGCCATGGTGCAGTGTTTAACCTGCAACTATAAAACCCCTACCATCAAACCAAAAGGCGGCGAATCCAACGAATCATTAAAAAACAGAGTCATTGAACTCTGGAACCAAGAACCACGTTAACCCCAAAAAGCCCCGAACCTCGGGGCTTAAATTTTTTCTAGTGCAATCTCTTCCTCGCCCATTCCGGCGGTTCCATTTCAAACGTAATTTTTGGCGTGTGCAAATTCACGATATCTTCCTCAACCCCATAGTAATATTGATAGGTCGAATCAACCGACCCGAACTTTGCCTTCTCCTTCTTTAACCCCATCTTCTCAGCTGTATCCCAAACCACCTTTTCGCTCGGCCCCTCAACTTCAACAAACGTCGGTAGCCACGGCCAAGTATCGATACAAATCTCCACATCCCCATATTCCCAAGTTTCCCGCAAAGTCTCCTGCTCCGCCTTCGGTTCAAGCCCGCAACCTTTCATAAACAAAATCCCATTTTCGTAATTATCGATCACGACATTCACTTCTTTCGTTCCGAAAATTGATTTTTCGTCCGACACGTCTTTATACGTCATCACAATTCTTCCGCCGCCTTCATCGCGCACCCGCGCAAAAGAATGGATTCCAGTATCAAAAACCATCCGCTTCATCAAAACTTCCGGCTTCGTGCACTTCGCCCCAATTTCTTCCAACTTTCTCCTTATTTCGTTTTTGTCTATGTCTAAAAATTGCGCCTCGATTTCGTTATTCATACTTACTTTTCCTATAACAACTCTTTGATTTTCTCTTCCATCTCTTCCGGTTTATCCGTCGGACCAAAACGATACGCTACTTTCCCGTCACGCGAAACGATAAATTTCGTAAAATTCCATTTAATAAAACCTGGCTCTTTTGATACGCCCGGAATTTTTGCAATCGCCTTCATGGCTAATTTATTTTTCATTCCCTTCGGTTCCGAGTCTTCTGGCATTTCTTTTTTCAGATATTTATATAATGGTTCCGCTTTGTCACCATTTACTTCAATTTTCGCAAACTGGTCAAACGAAGTATTGTATTTAAGAACGCAGAAATTATGAATCTCATCATCCGTCCCCGGCGCCTGATGCCCAAATTGGTCACACGGAAAATCTAAAATCTCCAAACCTTTGTCATGATACTTTTTATATAAGTTTTCTAAGCCTTCATATTGTGGCGTAAATCCGCACCCCGTCGCCGTATTTACAATTAATAAAACCTTGCCCTCAAAATCTTTGAGCGAAACTTCTTTGCCGTCCCGCGTTTTAACCTTATATTCATATATTCCCGCCATAAAAACTCCTTTTTTAAATTATAACATGCAGTGTTATAATGAGCGCATGGACGACTATGATGAATACGACGACGAAGACTACGGTCTCGATAAAGAAGACGATGAATTATATGACGATTACGATAACGAAGATGATTATGACGATAACTTTGATGACGATTTAGACGGCGAAGAAAGTAGCGACGATGACGGCTACCACGACGCTTCTTATTATGAAGCTCTTGGCATAGACGACGGCCGCTTTGACCGAGAACATCACATGCTTCCTCACTCCGGCTTTGGTTCTTCTGTTAATTTAGATGAGCTCGACGAGGATCAGCGCGAAGCTTACGAACTCGGCTATGGCATCGGTGCTGAAGACTACGACTTAAATGACGATAAATAGTTTTTACATTTATTAACCCACACTTGCAAAATCACAAAAATATACTATAATATATATGACCACACTATGCTTTTATAATGCATAGCAACTAATCTTAAATAAAGGAGGCATATGCAAACAATTAATCCAATTATTCCGGCCTCATATGATTATCTTTTCGATATAGTGGCCGAAAAACTATTTGCGGAGTATCTTACAAGGTACATCCTTTTCGACGAGAAACCAATTGCCACACCAGCTCTCTGGCAAGACGCTGTCATTTATATCAGATTTAGGCAGCGCGACGTTTGGTCTCTAAGTGAGGAGCAAATCAAGAATGCTAAATACGCAATTCTAATTTACAAAGTTATTTATACTATCGAACATCTCAAGAAACCTGAAATTCTGAAAATACTCAATCGTTTTTTCGCACAAACTCCTAAAAAGCACGAAAACATTTTTAGCCTATTTGAGCAAAAATTCCACGCCCCGCTCGATTCCCTACTCTTTACTCAAGAAAAACTCACCGTTACTAAAGAGATGACAAATAATCTCGACCAGCTTTTCGCTTACCCATGCTGGCTTGAATTTACCGATGAAGCCAACCAACTCATTTTCGACAAAATTTTGCAGAACAAGCTTTCCGACGAGCAAATTGATTACTTCCTCGGCGCTAGTGACGACATTGCGCATTACGACCAGTGGTTTAAAGTCGCAAAACATATTTTGAAAACCACGCACGATTCCCACGTTTTCTGGACCGCCGGCGATGTTCTTTCTATTATCTGGAAAGCCGTACCATCAGATAAAAAATCGCAAAAATGGTTCCGTGACGAAATCTTTGATATCTTCTGGCCTCGTGTTGGTAGCGTCTGGCCACTCCTAAATGAAGACAAAATTGATTTTGAGCGCGATGAAGACTCTAGAATCTTGCGAGACTCCATCGGTTGGCTCCAAGTCTTAGATGATTTAAATAAACGCCTTCCGGAGCTTGGCGGTAACTACACAACCTACGAACACGACGTCAACGAAGCTGGCTTTGCTTTCCATAGAAGAGAGCTTCTAAACAAATTTGAAGCCGGCAAAATTTCTCTGGACGAAGCGATGAAGACGTTCTTCATGCTTGCCGATTTTGTTTATGACGACAAGACTACGTCGCAACTCCAAGAGCTCGCCGATGATTGGCTTATTCCGTTAGCCGAGCAATCCGAAGATGACTTTGAAGATGCTATTAAAATGATTCGCCGCGCCATTAAACACGCCAAGACCTACGTCACGAATTTAGCGCACGAGCGCGAGAACCTCGCCAAAAACCTTATTAATTACAATTCTTAAGACTAAAGTATTAACTTATAGCTATATCTTAATCACGCTCGAAACTTTCCTATATCTCGGCCAATTTTGTAAACGACTCGGAATCATCGTCCGGATTTTGTAATCCGAAAGTACCTCTTCTTTAATTCTTCTTGCTACCCGTAGAGCCAAAGTTGCATTCTTGCGTGGCTTTCTGCCGTATTCTAAAATATTAAATCCCGAAAAAGCATTACTCTTCACTCCATTTGAAAACTTAAATGAATACTCATCTCCATCCAGTACATCATTTGGTTCTAAATCTTTTGGAATATCAAAAATCTCCGGAGTATCGTTAATGATTTTTATGATTCTTTTTAAATCTTTTTCCGAAATCGTATGGCAATACTTCTTTCCATAAAAACTTGTCACGACGTTGTTTTTGATATCATCAGTAATCCGCACTAAAAATATTTCATTTTCATTAACAATATGCCCCCAAGTCGGCGATACTTTATACTCAAAAATAACCATACTTTTATGATATCACCTAACTTTAGCGAACTACTATTTCTTCTTGAACAATTTCACCAAATGCGACGCATAGCCCGCTTTTTCACCAATATCAATCGCATCTCCTACGCCAGGAATCCTTCGCGCTTCGTCGTAAGCTCTTTGATGCACCGCCGCGCGCGTCGGTACGACGTTTCTCAAAGCTTGCTCCGCCGCACTTTGCACCGCACCCACCGCTGCACCTTTTACGGCATTTTTAGTCGCACTTTTCGTCGCAATTTCCGTAAATAGATCCATGTATTTTTGATTGAGCGGACTTTTGCTAAACTCCGCCTCAAATTCACCAGCATTCTTACACTTCTCTCCCAACTTTTCAATTTCTACAAATAGCGCATCAATCTTTTTCTGCGTCTCCGCATCAATCTCAAAACTACTCGCATACGCTGCCTTCCGCGCATCAATACTTTGTTTAATGGTCTTATCCATATTTTTATTATATCATCCAACAAAACACTCTATTCAACTATTCCCCTAGCACCCTCTTCGCGAGCTCATACTTCTTCCTCCGCACCTCATTCAACCCACTCGCCCTCTTCGGATCGGTGTTGTTCGCAAGATCCGCCAGCTTCACCTGCTTCGCCAAAGGGTTCTCCTTCACCCGCCGAAGATATGATTCGTATTCCTCATCCTCCGGCTTCGTCAAAAGCTGCACCACCTCCACGATGTGTTTCGGAATTCCCTTTTCCAGCAAATACTCCGCCGTCACATCCGTATCCTCAATCGTATCATGTAGAACCGCAATGGTTTTGAGCTCCAACGAATCCAGAAGCCCCGCCACCGCCAGCGGATGCAAAATATACGCCACCCCATTCTTATCCACCTGCCCTTTATGTGCCTTCACGGCAATTTCTAACGCTGTTTCGAAAACTGAGTTCATATAATATATATTGTAGCATGCTAAGTTCTACCTCTATAACTATGATATAATTACCCTATGAGTAAGCTATACATTTCCGAAAAGACCCTAAACAAACTCTCCAAATCCAAAATCAGTCAGAAATATCTCAACGCCTTTAATCATTTTGATGTAGAGCATTCTAAATCAAAACAACCCCAAATCAAAACTAAACAACCTCGCCCTATTGATAAAACCCCAAACCTCCAACAATCACCAAAAAAAGAATTAACACAAGACGAAAAAATCCAGCTAGCCATCCAAGAAATGAAAAAGGCATTTGCTGAAAACAAAAACACCTATCATTATTCTGCCGAAAAAGCGAAAAGACTTTCCGAGGAACTAAAAGCCAAGAAAATAAAAGCTTCACTCGATAAACTATCCAAGCAATCTACTCCGGAAAAGCCCAAAGTAATCAAACTCAAGAAAAAGCGCACCATCAGCAAGAAGTCCACCAAACCACTCGTCCATTCTCTAGACTACGACAATCCAGCAGCAGAATACGAATCACGACAAGTCGAATTCGGCCACGGCCGCGCCAAAAGCAAAGAATGGAACGATGAAATCGCACGAAGTCTAAAGGGAGAGCTCAGAAGAGCCAGAAAACAAAAGCCTGACTGGACCGACCGCTTCGCACTAAAATAATACAATGAGGGCTACGCATACATATATCATGTTTCTACATGATATAATCATGGCATATGCTATAGACAACGATAACGTAATTAAGGATAATGCAATGGAAAAAAAGAATCTAAAAATCGGCAAAAGCACTATTTATGAAACGCTTTCTACCATCAACACCACCATGTTTCTACCAGCAATTCAACGAAAACTAGTCTGGAGCAATGATCAAATCACGCGTCTCTTCGACTCTATCATGCGAGATTATCCAATAGGAACATTTTTGTATTGGAGAATCAACACTGAAAACATTTTTGAAAAGTATTCCTTCTATGACTTCATTAAAAACTACGATGATCGCCAGCCATACAATGAAGTTTGTAAATCATTTAATGAAAAAGAAATACTCGGGGTCCTGGATGGTCAACAACGCATGAGTGCACTATATATTGGCATTAAAGGCTCCATTACGCGCAAGCAAAAATATGTTCGCCAAGACAGCACCAACGCCTACGAAAAAACCGAACTATACTTCAATGCCCTTAGCGGTCAAACGCCAAACGAAGGTAAGGATATACAATATGAATTCAAATTTCTCACTGAAAAAGAAGCCGAAGAATCAAATGGACAGACCTTATGGGTTAAAGTTTCAGATATTTATTCTATCGAATCATTCTCAAAAACCAATTCGTGGTTACGCAAAAAAGGATACACTAATCCAATAGTAGAAGAAAACATCAGTCTTCTTGCTACCAAGTTGCTAGCCGATGACAATATAATAAATTACTTTGAAATCTCCAGTAAAACTATGGATGAAGTCCTAGATATCTTCATTCGTGTTAATAGTGGTGGCAAAGAGTTGTCAAAAGGCGACCTGCTCTTCTCTACAATAGTGAGCCAATGGGATAATGCACGGAAAAAATTCGATGAACTCATTAAAGAACTCAATGATATGGGGCAAGGATTCAACTTTGGCACTGAAGAAATTATTACCACCTGTCTCTACCTAATGGATCTACAGACTACTCTAAAAGTAGCGAATCTTAATTCCGAAAACATAGATAAAATCAAAAACTCATGGGAAGATATTCAAAACTCCCTAATTCTCACCGTAAAACTTTTGTCCGATTTTGGCTATTGCAAGGACAACTTAACTTCTAAAAATGCCATTTTGCCATTAACATATTACGTCTTTAAGTCAAAAAAACAAGATTATAGTTCAGATTATTCGGAAATGCGCAAGTATCTCTTAATCGCACAAGCCAAAAGCATCTTCCATGCTAGTTCTGACCAAGTTCTAAATCACTTACGTAGTTTATTGACTAATTCTTATGAGCAGAACAATCAAACAATTCGTGAGCTAAAGCACCGAGACTTCAAAGTAGAATATATGATTTCAGCTGATCACGATTACTTATTGTTCACCGAAGACGATCTCCAAGACGTTCTTGACCGCAAGAAGAGCGACATTACTTTCACAATTCTCACTATCCTTGATCAGAATTTTTTATTCGGAGAAAAAGCGTTTCACCAAGATCACTGTCATCCACGTTCCCTCTTGGCGGTTGAAAGTTTAACAAACTTAGGACTATCTAAAGAAGATGCGGAAAGATGCGAAGACCTACGCGATCGCTTACCAAATCTTCAGATTCTCGAAGGTCGCAAGAATGGACGCAAGTATAACGAATCGTTCATTAGTTGGTACAACAATTACACCCAAAAAGATTCAATTCTATGCCTCCCTACTAATGTCTCATTCGAAACAAAAGACTTCCTAAACTTCTATAAAGAAAGACGAAACCTGCTTGAATCAAAACTTAGAGAGCTACTTGATTTGCCAAAAGCAGTCGAGAATATACACGAAGGTTCAAATGCATTCACGGATCCATTATCATTCTCCTAAAGCAAAGTATAACTTCAGAATATACAATTTCATTAAACAATAAAAATTATTACATCCTAGAGTCTATAATAATAATTCAAAAAACCTCAAGTAAACACAATCACTCGAACGACCTTCAGAATGCCTCCAAGCACATTCCTGCGAACAAACCCCAAAACAACCCAAAAATCTTGCGAAGATTTAATAAAATCACACAAAACTATTGACTTTTGTTGCCAAACGTGCTAAAATCAGATACATGAAGGCAAAAATTACACAACAAGAATATTCAGCTTCCCTCACCGCAGAGCCACTATTATATAGTGAAACTAAGACTCTAGCGGAGCTTTTGCTGCAAGGTGAGCCACTAGAATCAATCAAGCAACGTAACCTGCAAGAAAATCTCATCATGCATAAGCGTACCGGTAGCTTAAAACGCGTAACCACGCCCATCATCCGTCGTCTTAAAGCCATGTCAGATGATATCTTGCAAGCCTTTCTTGAATCCGACGACTACAACGCCAAAATCATCCTACTATATATTATATGCAACACGGACCGCCTAGTCCGCGATTTTATTACTAGTATCTACGGCGACAAAGTCCTCATCCGATCCGACAAAATCGTCAAAGCCGACATTGAACAGTATTTCGAATCCGTCTATTCCGAGTCCGATAAACTTCTAAATTGCAGCGACCAAACCAAAGCCAAGCTCAAGCAAACCCTTATGAAAATTCTCGCCGATGCAGGTCTTGTTACCAAACAAGGTAGCGACTTCCCAATTACCACACCGATTATTTCCGAGCGAACTCGCAGTACCATCCTAGCAGATGGTGGCGACTATTACATTAAAGCTCTAGGAGGAACATGTTAAGCATTAATGAAAGACTCAAAGAACTTCGTCGCAGAGTTCAGTCCGAAGACCTCAAAAAAGGTCACGGCCTTGGTGGTGAAGTCAATTATTACATTTTTGACTACGACCCAGAAGACGAATACGAAGTCATGGATTACATCAATAAATTCGCAACCGACAACGATCAAATTGTTATTATTAACATCCATGACATCATTATCGACATCCTCAAATCCAAAAACTATTACGACAAAGTGTTCGAACTAGAAAGCAAAAAGGACACCCAACACGCCGCCACCGCTATTATGCGCGCATTAGGCGTAGAAAACAAAAACGGCACCCTAATGCAAGAGATTATTAAACGTATCCCAGAAGATAAAATCATTTTCATTACCGGCATCGGCGAAAGCTATCGCATTATCCGCGCTCACACACTTCTCGCCAATATGCAAGTTTCAGTCACTAAGAATCCAGTTGTTTTATTTTACCCAGGCAAGTATGATGGCCAAAGCCTCAAACTCTTTGGCAAATTCCCTGCCACTAATTATTATAGAGCCGACAAATTAGTCGAAAGATAAGGAAGGAGTACAAATGATACTTAAAGAAATCTACAAGAAAGACATTAACCGTAACATCCAAGGCGTCATCAAAGTTGACAACGATGACACTACGGTCATTAAACAAGAGCTGGAAGAATACGTAGTAACCGGCGAAATCGAACGCCACTTTAATGAATTCTTCGATGCCTACACTACCAGCCTAGGTTCAACTGGTCTCACAGAGAACATGGCCGTCTGGATTAGTGGCTTCTTCGGTTCAGGTAAATCTCATTTTCTCAAAATGATTGCCTATTTACTAGAAAACCGCGAAATTGATGGCAAAAAAGCCGTTGATTATTTCGAATCCAAAATCAAAGACGCTATGCTATTCGGTAATATCAAACGTGCCGGTAATGTGCCTACTGATGTCATTCTCTTCAACATCGACACCAAAGCCGGTCTCGAAAACACCACCCAGAAAGACCGCATCCTCAAAGTCATGGAAAACGTCTTCAATGAAAAACTCGGTTATTCCCATATCAATTACGTTGCCGATATTGAGCGTTATCTTGACGAAAATGGCAAATACGAAGAGTTCAAATCCAAATTCAGCGAAGGCTGGGAAAACATCCGCAACGATTTCGACTTCGAACAGGAGCATATCGCGGAAGTCTATTCCGAAGTCATGGGCGTATCAGTAGACGAAGCCAATCGCACGTTCGAGTCTCGCCGTGACCATCATGATATTTCCCCCGAAATCTTCGCCAAGCGTATCCAAAAATACATCGAAGAAAAGGGAGGTGATCACCACGTCGTCTTCTTAATTGATGAAATCGGGCAATACATTGGCGACCAAGGCGACCTTATGCTTAATCTCCAATCCATCGTCGAAGAACTCGGCATCCATACCAATGGCAAAGCCTGGGTAGTCTGCACCAGCCAAGAAGCCATCGACGAAGTCGTCAAGAGCGGACGTTTCAAACGTAACGACTTTTCCAAAATTCTTGGTCGTTTTGACACCAAAATCAAACTCGCTTCTACTGACATCGAAGAAGTCATCAAAGCTCGTCTCCTCGAAAAAACCGACACCGCCACCGACACCTTACGTGCTCGCTATGAGCAAGACGGCGCCGATATTCGTAACGCTTTCTCCTTCTCTGCTGGCACCCAAACTCAAAAGCTCTACAAAGACACCGATGATTTCGTTGCTACCTACCCTTATATTCCCTTCCAATTTGCCCTCGTTCAAAATACCTATACCTACATCAGAACCAAAGGATTCGCCGGCGCTCATCTTTCCTCCGGTGCCCGTTCCCTTCTTAGCGCCGTCCAAGAAACTGCTATCAAAAACGAAAATGCCGAAATCGGCGCTCTCATTCCCTTCTCTGCCTTCTATGACACCATCAGCACGGCAGTAGATTCTTCCGTAGAACAAATCATCACCCGTGCCGAAGGGCTCGTCACCGAAGGCAAGCTCAACAACGCCGATATTCCCGTTCTCAAAACACTTTTCATGCTCCGTGGCTCCAACACTCTTCCTCCAACCATTGAAAACATCACGACTCTCGAATTAACTCAGCTTGGCGAAGACAAACTTGAACTCGAAAAACGCATCAAAGCCAGCCTCAAGCGCCTAGAAGACGAAGTCTTTATCCAGAAAAGTGGCGATAATTACAACTTCCTAACCGACGAAGAACAAGAAGTCAACCGCGCCATCCAGGATGAAAACGTCAATCCAGATGAGGTTAACGAGCGCATCGGCAATATCGTCCGTGGTGTTTGTGATGGTAACAAATTCAATTATCAAGACCGTCGCATTTTCTCGGTAGATTATTACTTAAACGACCACAAGCTCACCGCTGGCACTGGCAACGACATCTGTCTAATTTTCACCACATCCAAAGAGTCTGCCAAGAGCAAATCTATCATCAACACCGACCGTGCCTATATCGCCATCGAATTAGATGACGAGACCGAAGATTTACTACGTCGCGCCATCAGGATTGAAAAATTCCAACGCAAAAACGCTAGCACCACCAGCTCCGCAGAACGTCAACACATCATCGAGATTCGAAAAAACGAAATGAACTCTATGAACGACAAAGTTCGCGAAAAAATCGCAGAATGTCTTGAATCCGCACCGGTATTCATTGGTGGAGGTGAAGTAACCATCCCTTCCGCCGAAGCCAAAGCTCGCCTCAAACTCATTCAAAGTGAACTAGTTAAAACCACTTACACCAAACTAGACTATATCGTCTCCAAAAAATCCACTTCTGACGCTCGCGCTCTTTTGAATAAGCCTCAGAACGAGATGGTCACTCCAGTCAATCCTCAGGCCCAAGAAGAGGTTTTCGAATTCATCAATGAACGCACTCTCAACCATTATCCTCAAACCCAGCTATCAGATCTGATCAGTCATTTTGACAAACGACCCTTTGGATTTGACACCGATGATGTGGTGTATCTAGTTGCATCTCTTACTCGAGATGGCAAACTCTCCGTCTCTAAGTCAAATTCTACCTTGAGTCTCGGCGAGTTTTCCTCAGCCTTATCTCAAACTCGCGAATACGACCGCATCCTCATCAAAATCCGCGAAAAAATCGCAAGCGACCTACTCTCTACCGCTAAAGACATCCTAAAGAATGCTTTCTCGCGAAATACCATCACGACCAACGAGGACGAAATCATTTCCGAGTTGAAAGACGCCATCGGCGATGAAAAGCAAGTCATCAGCAGCCTCCTTGGTCGCTACGCTACCCATAGCACCTACAAATACCCAGGCGAAGACGCCGTAAATTCAGCTGATGAAATCTTGCGCGAGCTAATTCAAATCAAAGACAATACTGAATTGTTCAACACAATAAATGATCGCAGTTCCGCAATCATTTCGGCAATGCAGGATCTCGCCCCAGTCAAAGAATTCTTTGAAAGCACTCAGGCCAGAATTTTCGACGATGCTGTAAACGTCATGAATGAGTACAAGACTCAATCCCTAACTTATACTATCGACGGCGATGAACCAGACCAAATCAACGAAATCCTCACAAACCCCGAGCCGTATCGTAGTATCTCCAACCTGCCAAGCCTCACCACCTCACTCAAGCGCAAACTGGATGAAATTACTGAACGCCGTCGCAAAGCTCTTGAAGAACAAGAAAAGAAACGTAGAGAAGAGGAAGAAGCTCGCAAGAAAGCCGCCGCCAGCGGTACCGACACGCCAACCAACTTACCAAAGAAACGCACCATCCGTCCAGGCGATTTAACCGCACCAATCAAGACTCACACCATCAAATCCGAACAAGATGTAGACGCCCTTCTGTCCGAACTAAAAACTTATCTCATGGAACAATTAAATAATAATGATGAATTGGAGGTCTTCTAATGGACAAAAACGCACTCAAATCTTTCGCGATGGATGCTCGCGAAAAACTCACCAACCTCATGAAGGTCAAACTGCAAGATCTCCATATCGAAGAAGACCTACATTTTACGCAACACGGTGATTTATACGAAAACACCGAGCACGTTCTTCGCGCCATGTCAGCCTCTGACTACGAACGCTACAACAAACTTAAATCCGCCGTTTCTCGTGACGGCATCAAAGCCATCATTGAAAAATCCGCATACACTTGGTTTAACCGTATTGTCGCCATCCGTTACATGGAAGTAAATAATTTCCTCCCTCTCGGTCCCAATTTCGAATCTCTAGACATCAAAGTTCTCTGCGACAAATCCGGCAAAGATTTCCGCAACCCCGAAATCATGACTATGTCCAAACTCCGTGAAACCTCTCTCGATATCGACTACGCCAAGCTCACCGAAATGAATGATCAAGAAAAATACAAGACCATTATTCTAGCAGTAGTCAAGAAACTCGGTGAAGCTATCCCTGATGTCTTTGATGGCGACACCGAGAATATCGACGGGCTTATTCCAAACAACCTATTAACTCCCGACGGTCTAAACGATCGTATTTTAAGGCTCGGCGAAGAGCAGTTCAAGCACACCGAAATCATCGGCTGGCTCTATCAGTATTACAATCAAGCCGAAAAAGACCGTGCAATGAAGCTTAAAACTCCAACCACCAAGGAAGATATCCCATATGTCACTCAAATTTTCACGCCCGACTGGGTTGTTAAATATCTTGTCGAGAATTCTCTTGGTCGCTATTGGCTAGATCGTCATCCTAACAAAACCCTAGAATCAAAATGGGAATACCTCGTCAAGAAAAAGGAAGAATCAGAAACAATCCACGATAATCGAAAGATAGAAGATATCACTTTTATTGACCCCTGCTCCGGCTCTGGCCACATCCTTATCTATGCTTTCGAAGTTTTCTATCAAATCTACGAATCCGAAGGTTATCCAAAAAGCGAAATTCCTGAGCTCATCCTCAACAATAACCTTTACGGGTTAGACATTGACGACCGTGCCAATCAATTATCCATCCTCTCTTGCATGTTAATCGCCCGCAAATACGATGACAGGATTTTTGCAAAATCCATCAAACAACATATCTTAAGTATCCACGAAAGCAACAAAGTCAACCTTTCAACTTTCTCTCCTTCTGGAGAAGCCAAAGATATTCTAGATTATCTTATGACTACGTTCCGCGATGCCAAAGAATACGGCTCCATCCTCAAAATCCGTAGCCTTAATTACGACGCCTTACGTGATGCCATAAAAAGTGATTCTATTGCCACAACATTTGGCGTTAACAGAGAACTGGAACCGCTCATCGCCCAAGCGGAAATCCTCAGTAAAAAATTCACCATCGCTGTCACCAACCCACCGTACATGAATAAATACAATACTAAATTGAAACACTATATCAATGATTACTACCCAGATGAAAACGCCAATATGTCGTCTGTCTTCATGAGCCAATGCATATATTTGACAACCAATAATGGACTAATTGCAATGATTACACCAGACGCTTGGATGTTTCTAACCAGTTACGAAAAATTTAGGAAAGAAATAGTTGAAAACTATTCAATCACCGGTATGCTACATCTAGGTGCAGGAATCTTTGAAGGAATAGGACTTGTCGTTATACCTACTGCCTTTATTATCGAAAAAAGAAGAGGTAATTATGGCTTTTATGTTCGTCTAATTGATGAAAAACCGAGCGACAAAAATAAAATTGCAAAAGACATATTAAATGAGGATAAGGAGAACAAAGGTTTTTGGAATAAAAGCGAAAGCTATAGCTCCCTTCCAGGCTACATTATCGCATATTGGTCTCCCGTTAAAATAAATACAATTATGTCAACATCTAAACAACTAAATAATCTTGCGATTATAAAAAAAGGCCTTGATAGTAGTGACAATAATAGATTCCTGAGGGAATGGTGGGAAGTGGATTATAGTAAAGAAAAGCTAACCAGCACCAGCCAAGAAGAAAGTAAATTGTCTACTGCAAAATGGTTTCCGCATAATAAAGGTGGACAATATCGCAAATGGTATGGTAATAATGATTATGTAATAAATTGGCAAAATGACGGCTACGAAGTAAAACATATCACCAAAAATGGAAAGATATCGTCATATGTTAGAGGATCAGATTATTATTTTAATCCCTCGATTACCTGGTCTAAAATTTCATTCAATCTTGCCTTTAGATTCAAACCAGCTGGGCACATTTTTGACAGTGCCGGCGCAAGCATTTTCTGTAAAGAGCCAGATGATCTAGCATATCTTCAAGGAATCCTAAACACTAATGTTTTAAGTAAAATTGCTAGTTACATTTCGCCAACTATTAGCTTTGAAGTTGGACAAATATCTACATATCCCATCGTTGAGTCAACCGACCACAGGAACACTACAGTTGCTCTAGTTAAAGAAAACAGACTATTATCTAAAGACGACTGGGACGACTACGAAACATCTTGGGACTTTACTGCTCATCCCCTCTTCAAATACAAAACCGAAAGTAACAAGCTCTCCGACGCTTTCTCCGCTTACGAGAAACACTGCGAAGAACGTTTCAATAACCTTAAGTCCAACGAAGAAAAACTCAACGAAATCGCCATCGAACTCTACGGATTACAAGATGAGCTCACTCCAGATGTCCCCGACGACCGCATTACCGTTCGTAAAGCCGACCATGCTCGTGAAGCCCGCTCTTTCCTTTCTTACTTCGTAGGTTGTGTCATGGGGCGTTATTCCACAGACAAGCCAGGCATCCAATATGCCGGTCCAGGTACCGAGCTTCCCGAGAACGACACGGTTGATAGCGATGGCATTATCACCATCATGGACCACGACTCCATCGGTCGTGACGACATTATGAATAAACTTCGCCACTTCCTAGAATCTGATTTCGGCTCCAGCACCCTCTCCACTAATTTGGACTGGCTCGCTGAGGGCCTTGGCCGCAAAAATACCGAAAACAGCGAAGATGTCATTCGTAACTATTTCGTCAACGAATTCTTCAACAACCACGCCCACGAAATCTACGCTGATCCCACCAAGAAAAGCGACGGTCGTCCCATCTACTGGCAAATCTCTTCCGGCAAACACAATGCCTTTAAAGCTCTCTTCTATATCCACCGTTATACTCCGAGCCTCATGGCCAAAGTTCGCGTTGACTATGTCACTCCCATTATGAACTACTATGATCATCGTCTCGCCGAAATCAAAACCGAGCTCCAGTCCGCCAGTGGTATGAAACGTGGCGAATTGCTAACCGAACAATCCGATCTCGCCGACAAGCTCGACGAAATCAAGGAATTTGATAAACTTCTCAAAAACATCGCCGACAAACGCATCGAATTAGACCTAGACGATGGCATCAAACGTAATTACATCAAACTATCCTACGCCGCCACCGACGTCAAAAAAGGTGCCCATATCCTCAACGATGTCCTTAAAGATAAACCCCTAAAAGACGCCATCAAGTCAGAATACGGAGATTTCTAATGCAAAGCGATAACATTAACGACGAAATCCTAAAATACCTCACTGATTATTTCGCTGAGCCACTTCGCCTAGGCGAACCTCGTCGTATCCTCGTCTGGTACGACGAAGATGGCCAAAATGCTGAATACTTAAGTGACCTAGTTTCCGACAATCTCGAAGTCATCGTCTACGATGACAACCCGATGTTTATTGAAAACCACATCGCCAATCTAGCCCCAGGTGTCAATGTCCTAATTTACCTAGAACAGCCATACTCCAGCAGCGCCTCAAATCCACTCATCGCCCTAGAAATGAGGAATAAGGGCAGTGTATTTGTGCCAGACGAAATCACCCTGGACCTTAACACTCTCGGTCTCCCCCAGCATTGCCGTCCAGTCGTAGAAAAAAACAAGCGATTTTTCAAGAACAAAGCCCGAGTTAACAAAATCAAAGAATATCTACCGCCAAATCCAAGCGAAGACGATTTAAGTCGTACTTTTGTTGCGACCAACTTCAATGCCGACTCCATTCGTCAAGACCGCATTTTTATCGCCATCTTCCGTAGCTACATGCAAAACCCCACCGAATTCGTCAAAGATCTCAAATTCATTGACGACGAATATATCTCATCCCTTATTATCAATGAATTCGGCGACAAAAGCGTAAATCTTGACGATTTAAATGCAACTCTTGAAAGAATCATCGTTTCCTATTTCTTCTACAACCTAGACCAAGTAAACATCATCCCACGCCTCAGAGATTTCATTTTGCCAAAAGAAGCTTCCGCTAATATCAATATGCTAGTCCACGACCTCGTTAACGATAGGACCACTGCGGATTTATATCTTGAATATGCCGAAATAGTCGCAGATAAATATAACTTCGCCGAAATACTAGAACAACTCGACCTAGATTCGTTCATCAATGCCGATACTTTCGAGGCCATCGATGTTGCTATTATTCAGAAATTACTCATCAAACTAGACAACAACGATTCCATTACTACCGAATTGCGTACTCGTCGCACCAAAAATCTCTGCGAAAAATATCGCACCGATTACGACATGCTAGATTATGCCGACAAGTTCTTCGATTCCGTCAAACAAAATCTCATGAGCATCGTCGAATCTAATCGCGATAAACTCACCAAACTCTATGCTGAAAAACTCTATCAAATTGACACATTTTATCGCAAATTCAATCAAGCCTACTCCGAATCAACCAAAAACGACAACTACATCAACTTAGTCGAGCACATCGAAAACATCTACACTATGGAATATTGTGATCGTCTCGCTGAGAAATGGTGCAACTCCATCACCGATATCAAATGGGACGAAGGCGATATTGCACTTCAACAGGATTTTTATCAGTCTTCTCTCCAGCCTCTCGATGGCAAGAAAGACCGTGTCTTTGTGATTATTTCTGACGCCATGCGCTACGAAGTTTCTGCTGAATTAGCAAACGAGCTTCGCAAATCCGGCGCTACCGTTTCCATTGACCCCATGATTGGCGTCGTTCCCTCCTACACTCAGCTCGGCATGGCCGCTCTCCTGCCTCATGGCAAGCTAGTTGCAAGTAGCGACGAAAGCGTTACATCGGATGGCGTCTCCACTGCTGGCACCGACAACCGCAACAAAATCCTCACTTCAACCAATCCGGACAATATGGCAATTCAATACGACGATTTACCTCCCAGAAAAACTGACTGGAAAAAATTATTCTCCGGCAAAAAATACGTCTACATCTATCACGACGTAATCGACAAGGTTGGTGAAAGTGACGATAAAAAGGTATTCGATGCCTGTGAACGTACTATCAAAGAGCTAAGCCAATTAGTGCTAGAGTTGCATACTACCTTTAGCGGCGTTAATGTCATTTTAACTTCCGACCACGGCTTCTTCTACCGCAATATCAATCTAGATCGCATTGATGAAAGTACCGACGCTACAAAAATCAAAAAACGTTATTCCCTTTCTGCCACCAAAGGTGATTCAGCAGATACTTTAAGCTTTGAGATGAATTACCTAAACCCAGATGATACCAGATACGTCAACATTCCGCGTGGCAACACTGTTTATCGCAAACGTGGCGCCACCAGTAACTACACTCATGGTGGTGCTATGCCTCAAGAAGTCATCGTTCCAAGGCTCTCCTTCAAATCATCACGTCAGACCACCAACCTACCGCAAGTTAAAATTCTTTATAATGGCATCAGCACCAAAATCACCAACGCTATCACCTTCCTCAAATTCGTCCAAGATGAACCGGTTTCCGAAGAAAAAGTCCCAGCCACTTACCATATTTATTTTGAAGATAAAGACGGGAACAGAATTAGCAATGAAGTAACCATTATTGCCGATATCGCCGACCAAGACCCCACAAAACGCGAATTTAAAGAAAAGTTTGTATTCTCTCAAACCCGTAGTTATGACAAAAACTCCGATTACTCTCTAATAATCTCAGACGGAGCCAGCTACGAAGATCGCATCAACTTTAAGATTGACATCATCATGTCACTATTATAGAAAGGAATCAACATGGACAAAGTCATGATTAGTAATAAACTAAACCAAGTCTTCCCCGGCAAAGTCGTCCGGAAAGACTTAACTAAAAAAATCAAAGAAGGTGCCAATGTTCCAGTATATGTCTTGGAGTATCTTCTCGGCATGTATTGCGCCACCGACGACGAATCCGCTATAGAAGACGGCGTCGTTATGGTAAAGAAAATTCTCGCCGACAATTTCGTCCGTCCCGACGAAGCCGAAAAAGTTAAAAGCCTTATTCGCGAACGCACCCAATATACCGTAATCGACAAAATCACCGTTCGACTTAACGAACGCGAGGATCGTTACGAAGCAGAATTCTCCAACCTTGGCATCAAGCGTGCTTATATCTCCCCAGAAATCGTTAAGCAATTTGAAAAACTTCTCGTTGGTGGTATTTGGTGTATTTCTAGAGTCAGTTATTATCATGGTGACAATGATGACAATACTCCATCTTTACCTTTTGTGGTTAGCGAAGTCAAACCAATCCAACTCCCCAGCATGGATTTTGAAGAACTCGTGAATGGCCGCAAATCGTTTACAAAAGATGAATGGATTGACATTTTAATTCGCTCTATGGGTATGGAACCAAGTCATCTGGAATATCGTCAAAAATGGCACATGCTAGAACGTGCCGTTCCGCTCGTCGAGAATAACTATAACATGTGCGAGCTCGGCCCACGCGGTACTGGCAAATCACATATCTACAAGGAAATCTCACCAAACTCAATTCTTGTGTCCGGCGGACAAACCACCGTTGCTAATCTCTTTTACAATATGGCTTCTCGCACTGTTGGTCTAGTTGGGCTTTGGGATTGTGTTGCTTTTGATGAAGTTGCTGGCATCACTTTTAAGGATAAAGACGGTGTTCAAATCATGAAAGATTACATGGCCTCCGGCTCTTTCGCTCGCGGAAAAGAAGAAAAAAGCGCCAAAGCTTCTATGGTATTCGTTGGCAACATCAACCAATCGGTTCAGGATATTTTGGCTGCCAATTCACATCTATTTGCCCCATTCCCATCCGCCATGCGTGATGACTCAGCTTTCTTTGATCGCATGCATTATTATTTACCAGGCTGGGAAGTTCCCAAAATGCGTCCAGAACTAATTACCGATGATTATGGGTTTATCACCGATTATTTATCGGAATTCTTCCGCGAGCTCAGGAAACGCAATTTCTCAGATGCGTTTGATCAGTATTTCAAACTCGGCCACGACCTAAACCAACGCGACGTCATCGCCGTCCGCAAAACCGTTTCTGGCTTAGTGAAACTATTATATCCAGGTGGAGATTACACTAAAGAAGATATTGCCGAAATTCTTGAGTATGCTCTCGAAGGTCGCCGCCGCGTCAAGGAACAACTCTTCCGCATCGAAGGCGCCGAATTCGCCGACCGCAACTTCACCTATATAAATAAGGAGACCAACGAAGAAAAACCCGTCACCATTCCCGAATTGGTCAACTAAGAACTCACTAATATCGTATAAAAACTATCAAGTCCTACAAGGAACATGATAGTTTTTATATATTAAGTATCACGTCCGTATACTTTTTATTGACATATAAGTAACGATTTCTCTTTGGCTGTCTCTTTTTGTCCAGAATATGCTCTGCTTCTAATGCCACCAAGTATTTTCTCGCAGTCACCTGGCTAACCCCAATTTCTTTTTCAAAATCCTTTTCCGTAAAGTACGCTCTGGAAAAGAGAAAATCTACCAACTCCGAAGAATAAATGCTTGGATACTTTTCTTTAATCAAAGCTTTTGTTTTGCTCAAGTTATCTTGAATTTTTTGCAAGACGCTAGTAGTGTAATCTGCCTGTTTTTCCGTCGCTTCAATAATAAACAGTATCCAACTCTTCCAATCACCATTATTAGTGACACCTCTAAGTAGCTCATAATAACTATCTCGGTTATTAAGTATATACTGGCTTATAAATAAAACTGGTACCGGCAATTCTTGTTGCACCATTAAATAAAGCGGCATCAAAATCCTACCAGTTCGACCATTTCCATCTCCAAATGGATGTATCGCTTCAAACTGATAATGTAAAATAGCCATTCTAGCATACACTTCATGTGTGGGTGCCTTTTCATTATAATACTTCTCGTAATTCGATAATAAATCCCTAATTTTCTTTTCTCCAACCGGCGGCGTATAATACACTTTTTTGGTAACTGGGTTTTTCAGAGTAGTTCCAGGATAATTTCTGATTCCGTTTTGAGCAGGTTCGAGCATTTTCTGTAGCTTAATATAATCATTAGTCGCCAAAAATCCACGATTATTAACGATATGTGCACCATGTTCTAGAGCATCAGTATATCGTAATGTTTCTTTTTCGACGGGCTCTAAATTCCTTATCTTTTCGATTTTTGCAATATAAACGCTATCATTCGTTGTTATTATATTTTCAACTCCAGAACTAGCCACAGCCTCCGGAACAAACAAAGGAGAAAAAAGATCAATTGCGTTAGCTATGGTGCGTTTACTAAGAGTAAGCCTAGTTCTAAGTTGAGACACAGAGCGACTCGCCTTCATCGAAGCAATCAAAATATCAGAATCTCTAAAATCGACATCTGGAGGCAATACAGCCAAGTTATTATTTGGTAATTCTGGATTAAACACTTTATTCATACTTGATAATTTTATCAAAAAACTATCAAGTTGTCAACAAGTACTTGATAGCTTTTTATTCATACTCAAACTGAGCATAATAATCGAATCACTCCCAAACCGAAACCCATTCCACGACAAACTCCCACCAGCGATAAATTCCTCCAGCGTTACATCCGCAAGCATACTTTTAGGCATTATATCGCTCTACTCTATGTTATAATTACCCCATAAAGGAGCTATCAAATGAAACAAATCAAACCAATTATCTGGGGTGTAGCCATTATTGCGCTAGGTTTAGTATTCGGTCTCAACGCATTCGGGCTTTTCAACTTTAACATCTTCTTCGACGGCTGGTGGACCCTGTTCATCATCGTTCCAAGCGTCATTAGCCTCATCACCGAAAAAGACAAATTAGCCAGTCTCGGCTTCATCGCCGCTGGCGTCATCCTTCTGCTTGCCGCCCAAGATGTCTTTTCTTATGACGTCGCCTGGAAAGTCATACTCGCCATCTTCTTAGTTGTCGCCGGCCTTACCATCATTATTAGATCAACCTTCCACAACAAAAACGACCAAGAGGTCGAGAAAAAAGTAAAAGAAGCCGAAAAAGACGGCAAAACCATGGATTCCCAAATGGCCATCTTTTCTGGTAGCGATCGCGTCTACAAAGACGAAACCTTCCAAGGCTCCAATCTCGTCGCGATTTTCGGTGGTACTAAATTAAATCTCAAAAACGCCAAATTCGAAAAAGACACCGTCATCAAAGCTTTCACTCTCTTCGGCGGCATCGACATCATCGTCCCCGACGACGTCAAAGTTAAACTAAAATCCGGTTTCATTTTCGGCGGCTTCTCCGACGATCGCAAAAACCCTTCCGAAAAAGGTAAACACACTATCTATATTGACGCAGCCGGCGGTTTCGGCGGCATCACCATCACCAACAAAGACGAAAAATAGTTGACGATTTTTGCTAGCATTAATATAATGGTGGCAGGAGGATCTAGAATCCTGCCTAGGTTAAAGAACTGTTACTGTTCGTCTACTACGACAACAGTAACTTTTTTGTTTTTGGCTTGCGCCTAAGTTTGAAATAAAATAAACATTCCACTTCCATAAGCGCACCTCCTTTCGTTTTTGTGTTCGTCGGGAGGACGGCAACCAAGGCTTTCTAGAATACCAACGTATAAATCCCCCCTTCTCGGAGCGAACCAAAGGATGGTTCGCTCGCATCGCGGGGAATCTATATTACTCGTAAACAAAACTTCTCCAACCCGCCAGCATTATATACATACTCTAAAAACAATTTCAACTACCAACGCATCAAAAAGAAAACATAAAAGTTTCGTCCAAAACCCCTACGCTTTAATAAACCTTTACTTTGTCAACAATCCCTTTTTCTTCAGCCAGTTTCAAGAACTCATCCACCATCGCAAACTCCGGATACCCGGAACTAGCCGTCCGATAATGCATCGGAATAATACATTTCGGCTTCGCGACCTCACAAATTTTAACCGCCATTTCTGCATCAATCGTATAATAACCACCAACCGGAATTAACAAATAATCCGCGTTCGAAATCGCTTCTAATTGTTCCTCATTCGGAAAATGTCCCAAATCTCCTAGATGTACCAACTTCTCACCATTTTTAGAAATCACAAAAATCGTATTCGGCCCACGTAGCGCCCCATTAGCATCATCATGAAAACTCGGTACTTCTAAAATTTCAAACCCACATTCACCAGGCACCAATTCCACGCACTCCACCCCACTATGGTCCGCATGCCCATGCGAACATATCACTTTCATCGCCGTCGCTCGCAAAGGCGGAAGACCCGGCACCGAACCGTCTTTATACGGATCAATCACCAATTCATCGTCTAACCTAAAACACGCGTGTCCTAGATATTCAATTTTCATTAAACTATTCCGCCTTCTTCCATCTTTTTAAAGTTGGGAAGACCTTTGTACAATATTCTTTCATCTGCTCATTCGTCATCCCTGCCTGCTCACCAAACTGCGAGCATTTTTCAATATATTCTTCCATCGTACATTCATCCAAAAACTTACCTTCGTTATAACACCATTTACAATAATCTTCGTTCACACTTCCGTCTGCATTAGTTCCAAACATCTCATCCGACGTTAATGGCATCGCACAACTTTGACAAATTTTCTCTTCCATATTAATCCTTTCTCTTTATACATTATTATACACTGCATGCTACAATAAAACTATGAAACAAATTCTTATCGCAACCACCAATCCCGGAAAAATCATGACCTTTAAAAAAATCCTATCAAAGTTAGGATACGAAGGCCTATCCTTTTCCGACCTAAATCTGACCTTAAACGAGCCCGACGAAACCGAACTGACCGCCAAAGCAATCGCAGCTGAAAAAGCTCTCGGCTACGCTAAACAATATAAAGACTTACCAGTCCTCGCTCGCGATGATACAAATACTTTAATTGGCGTTGATGAAGAAGATGATCTAAAGAACCATAACAAAGAATTTATCGCCAGAAGAATGGGAGAATATTCTGACGAAAACGGCGAAAAAGTTCTTTCCGAAATTGCCCACAAATATGGCGGAGAAGTTCCTACTCGCTTTGACTGGGGCTATGCTCTCGCCTGGCATGAAAACGGTGAAATCAAAGTCGTCTCTGCTCTTGCTGCAACTGATCCAAAAGATACTAAAATCGTAGAAAAAATATCCCCCAAAAAAGTTCCTGGTTTTTGCTTCGCGCCAGTCCTAAAAGTTTTTGTAGATGGAGAATGGAAATATGACTCCGAACTCTCCGAAGAAGACAGCTGGAAAGCCTACTGGAATCTCCAAAAAGACGCCATCAAAGGCCTTATCGACCAATGTCCTCTGCTTTAGCTTTTTCAATTAACTTTCCTACATAAGAACTTTTTAGTGCTTTATACTTTTTTCTGTCATACCCAGCATCCTTAGCAAAAACCGATTTCATCTCGAAATACTTTTTTGCTTCATCCGGATTCGCGCGTAAATAATCACGTAACCTTATCATATTCATACATTCCTCCGATCCTTTCACCACAATATGCACATGATAATCCCCTTCGCCCGTTTCCCTGTCCGAACCATCGTCGTTATTTCGCCACGCCATAAATATTCTATCTGGATGTGTGTCGTGCCCTTCACGATAATCTAATGGTATTATTTTATCTCGCACCATCTTCATTTCGTTCACATCTTTTACCCCAACTAAAATATCTACAATATTCTTCCCACCGATTCCTACCGCCGAACTCCCCACATGTTCAATCATTACATCTTCACCTAATGCTCCACGCAATCTCTCCGCTTCCATTTCAAATCGTTCTTTCAATTCTTCGTGATATTCTTTTATACTTACACTCATTTTCTCATCTTTCTTAATAGTTTCTTTTCTTCCGCATCAACCCGATACGAATCGCATATTTTCGATATCGTTTTATTAAACGTCCATTTAGGTAAACTAGACGAAACTAAATATCCCGTTGTTGCAGCCGGATATTTAATAAAGCATTCCGAAATTAACCACGCAATCGCCATTCTAATATAGTATTCTTCACGCGAAGCTAATTTCTCCACTTCCTCAAAAATCCACGCCAAATTATTTGTCTCGACATAATAAGCTTTTAAAAGTACTAATCCAACTCTTATCGTAAATTCATGTTCATCCTCAAGTAATTTCTTTATTTTCAAATCTAAAAACTTCGGAAGCTGTTTTTTGATTGCCGGTCTTAACGCCGAACAAAACATATCGCACGTCGCCCAGTTATCAATGTATTCAACTTGCGAATCAAACCATTCTAACATTTCTTTGTATGGTAATCTTCCGATTAAAAACCCGCGTAGTAAAACATCCTCAAACGTCTTCGGTTTCAGCCTTAAATAATTTTCGATCTCACCAACCGGAACCGATTTTGCAAACTCCCTCACTTTTGGAGTTCTAACTCCTAAAATCAGATATTTCGTCGGCGTTAACTTTTTCGAAAACTCCCGATAATTATCTTCCGCTAATTCTTCCAGTCGTTCTCGCAAATCATTCATTTCTTGTTCTTACTATTAATTTCTTGTAATTCAAAACGAAACTTTTGTTTCACTTTCGGATATTTTTTCTTGTCTACTTTACTTAAAAACATTTCGAGAGGTCTCGCGTATAATATTCCGTCGCCATAAAGCGCTCGGTAGAGAACTAACGTCTCTCCCGTTTCCGAGTGTTCCGCTAAATCTTCAACGATATACAAATCACCTTTATAATGCTTATAAACTCCATGAACAACAACTTTATTTTGCATCCGTGTCTCCCTTTGTTAAATGCCAGTGATCACCATATTCACATTTATAAACTCCGAGACCATTTATTCCATGATCGTATTCTGCCACTCTCGCCGCGAGTTCCGCTTCTTCGCGCGTATCATAACAAATCTTCTGCGTCTCACCCACCCAGCATTTTTTCGGTTCAAATTCCCGATACTTATTTTGCATACTCAACCGCGCGTGTCTCACGAATTACATTCACTTTAATCACGCCCGGATAACTCATCGTCGCTTCAATCTTGTTCGCAATATCACGCGCTAACTTCAAAGCCGACAAATCATCAATTTGTTTCGGTTCCACAATTACCCGAATTTCACGACCCGCTGAAATTGCGTAAGCCTTGTCGATGCCCGGGAACGAAGTCGCAATATTCTCAAGATCCTTCATTCTTTCCGCAAAGTTCTCTGCCGAAATATTTCTCGCGCCTGGTCGCGCCGCACTCATCGCATCACAAATCTTTACGATAATTGCTTCCGGCGTTGTTGGTTCAATATCATCATGGTGCGCCGCAATCGCATGTACTATCGGATCGCTCATACCATATTTCTTTGCGAGCTCTGCGCCGATATCTGCATGCTTCCCCTCAATCTTGTGTGTAACCGCTTTACCCATATCATGAAGTAAAGCTGCGGTTTTCGCAATTCTTTTATCCGCACCAATTTCTTCTGCAATCATCCCCGCAACATGCGCCATCTCAATTGAATGCAAAAGAACGTTTTGCCCATAAGAAGTTCTAAACTTTAACTCACCAAGTAAGTGTAAAATCTCACGTGGAATTCCAACTACGCCAACTTCTCTCGCTGCATCTTCACCAGCTCTAACCACTTCCTTTTCAATTTCCTTTTCCGCTTTTTCAACCGACTCTTCGATCGAAGCTGGGTTAATACGTCCATCCTTCATTAAGCGCTCTAACGCATATCTCGCAACCTGACGACGAATCGGATCAAACGATGAAAGAACTACCATCCCCGGCGTATCATCAACCATAATATCTACACCAGTTGCACGCTGTAATGCTTGAATATTACGTCCTTCCTTACCAATAATGCGCCCCTTCATGTCGTCATCAGGAAGTTTTAACGCGGTAATCGTACGATCCGCCGTTACCTCCGACGACATTCTTTCCATCGCGGTTAAAAGCATCGCTTGCGCAGTTTCATCAATATCGTGTTTAATTTCTTTTTGTTCTTTCGTAATTAAACCGACTAAATCCTGTTTAATGTCATTCTCAGTCATCTTCATCAACTTTTCGCGCGCATCCGCTTTCGATAAGCCCGCGATTTTTTCAAGCTTCTCATGTTGACGATTACGAATATCGCGAATCTCGTTCTTTAATTCCTCAAGTTCTTTTTCTTCACGATTTAGTTTTTCTGACTTCTTTTCAAGCTGATCAAGTTTCGAATCAAGAGTCGTCTCACGTTCCGCTAAACGGTTCTCCGTCTTCTTCCACTCTTTTCTACGTTCATTTTCTTCCGCTTGATTCTTTTCCGCAATTTCCGAAGCCTCCTTCTTCGCATTTAAAACAATGTCCGAAGCTTCTCTTTTTGCTTTACGAACTAAATCATCAGCCTTATCTTTCCCACCATTCTCTTTCTTTTTATTATACGCAAAAATCCCGCCGGCCCCAGCAGCTACACCTACCACGGCGGCAATAATCGGGATTACTACTTCCATATTGCCCTTTCTAATTGTTTTGTCGGTATTTTCCTTATACCAACGATTTAACAAATTAAAATCAAATTAATAAATTTCCTCTCTTATTATACCACATAATTATCCATATGCTTGCATTTTTCTTTCTATAAAGCTACACTGAAATTGATTGAATAATTTAAAAAGGAGGTAAATCCCGATGGGATACTTAGAAGACATGTTAGTGAGAAATGGAGTCATCTACCGTTCGCCAGATGGCTCCAGTTCTTATATTGAGGGGAGTCTTGTTTCAAATACATTAGTTGTGCGCGACTCTTCCGGTTGGGTTACGCACCGCATTGAAAGGGCGAGCAACGGCGTCGACCTCGTTATCCGAAACGTCAAAACCGGCTTAGTAGAAACTAGAGTTCGTATTTAATTAATTAACCCCAAAATCCACGTTTCTTACTTTTTCTAAATTCTTCTAGTAATTCTTTTTGTCTTCGCGAAAGATTTTTCGGCGTCTCAACAATTACCGTCACAATATGCGGCCCTCTATCTCCGTCCGCCCTAAACGGTACCCCGTGTCCAGACAACTTAAATGGCGTTCCTGACTGCGTTCCCGCCGGCACCTTCATACGTATTGGTCCATCTACCGTCTCAACTTCAATTTCGCATCCGAGCGCCGCATCTACCATACTAATCGTTTCTTCCGAAAGGATTATGGCTCCCTCACGAGTCAAATTCTTATGTGGTTTAACCCGAATTCGTACATAAAGATCACCTTTTTCTGTTCCACCTTCCGGCGCCTCACCACCTTTACCGCGCAGCCTAATCGACATTCCATCATCAATTCCCGCCGGAATTTTTACCTTTATATCCTCGCCATTCGCCGATACTTCTTTCGTCGTTCCGAAAATTGCCTCTTCAAAAGTAAGAGTTACTGAAGTCTGATAATCCGCTCCCCGTCGCGGTCTTCTCGCCCCACCGAATCCAAATAAACTACCTAAAATATCCTCAAAACCGCCAGCTCCACCAAAATCAAAATTGAATGTCTGTCCGTTAAAGTTAAAGTTGCCACCCTGTCCAAACGGATTCCCGCCCGCAAACGGATTACCTGAAGCTCCACCAACCCCAGCATGTCCAAACTGATCATAACGCGCGCGCTTCTGCTTATCAGATAAAACATCGTGCGCCTCATTCACTTCCTTAAACTTCGCTTCTGCTTCCTTGTCACCTGGATTTTTATCCGGATGATACTTAATCGCAAGTTTACGATAAGCCTTCTTAATTTCATCATCAGATGCGTCTTTTGAAACGCCTAAAACTTCATAATAATCTCGTTTTGCCATAAAAACATTATACCCCACTAGCACTCAAATTACAAGAGTGCTAATCACTCATTAGTCTAGTGGTTCAATCGGATCATATTCGTAAATGATTTCATAATCTTCCGGCGTAAAACCATTTTCTCGGATTAAAGATAGTGCTTTTTCAAGATTCCCGCCAGTAGTGTCCTTCACTTTTAAACAAAACTCTTGTTTGCAGTTTTCGAACGTTCCACCATCAACTCTAAACTCCGTATAGTCCCATGACTCATCATAGTTTGCGTAAATAATTGGCAACACATCAATAATTGGGTATCTTTCTAAATAAGTTCTACTATTTTCATTTGCCGCCGAATCACCAATCGCATTTAATATCATCATATCCTCTTCGTGAGTCAAATACCAATCAAACGAACCATCAAGCGGCATTAAATATACATATAGTTTTGTAATTGTATTTTCAGCTAGTGTAACTATTTTTTCCTGTTCCTTAAAACCTTCTTTTTTTATTATTACATCCAGCTCTCCAGGCTCAAACTTATACGTTCCATTTTCATATTTTTTTCCATCAATTATTACCTCCGCAGAAACCGGCGTCACTAACAATTCTAACGTTGCACTCCGTCTTAAATCAATCATTAGAAACAACACTAAAACAAGTAAAAGAATGATTATTATCATCCCACCAATATAAAACCCCTTACTCGTTTTTTGCGCCTTACCCATTATTGCCTCCTTCTAAATATTTGGTAGGACGAATCCGCATAATAATTTGCATAATGATCCGCCGTACGATCGCAGTGAGATGCTGATGCAATTTTAAAAGAACCATCTTGCAATTGAACCACTATTTCAACATGGCCACCATTCGCACGAATATCCCCTGGTTGCAAATTTGATGTATTCCCAATATTCGGTATAACTTCATAAAGTTCTGGATGGGATAATAAATAGTTTCTTTGCATCGCCGCCCCACAACACGGGAAACTCGGATCGGCCCCAGAATATCGCATCACCGTTGCAAGAAAAGCATCGCAGCTATATCCACCCATCGAACAAGTATCACCAAGTTTATTAACTCCACTTTCGGCAAGGGCCGTAGCGTATTCCGGTTTTGGGTCGGTCGGCCGATGCGACCTATCTGGCCACGATAAAGCAATCGCTGTCGCATTAATATCACCATTCCCCGACCCTGCAGCTATACAACCCGATGTCGTAGCCACACTCGCAGACTCATCACCGCCCCCGGCATTTATCCCCGCATTCTGAGTCATCTCTGGATAAGTCTTCGCTAGTTCTGCCGATGATTGCCAACCCTTTTCCTTAGCACGATTCTCAATCGCACCAATCAACTTACTTAACTTCTCAACATAAGTCGGGTCCGAAGCATACCCTGCATTCTTGATTGCTTGAGCATAAGCATACGGATTAGTTACAGTCTCTCCCGAAAATACACCGTGGTTACGATACGTCGCCGTTTTCCTAATATTTTCATAATATCCTCTCCATCCTTCCTCAGGAGTATCGTAAGAAAATGCATTATCCGGGTTAGAATCAAAAGCGCCAATCCCAAAAAAGTTGTTCCTATTCCTCGCAAAATTACTAGTTCCTGCCGCTGATTCTAGAATCCCCTGCGCTACAACAGTTTCCCAAGGTATACCATATTCAACTGAAAGATTTTGCGCAATATCATGATAAGTATCAACAAAAGCAGCTTGAAGTTCAGACAAACCTGCCGTAGTATTACCATCAAAAGAACCTACCGCAACACTACCGCAAGAACTATTGCTATTATTCGGATCATAAAACAAAATATTATTTTGTGAAAATACATTCAGTCTCGTACTATCTATCGCGGACACCGAAACTGGCGAAACAATTATCAAAACAAGAATCAAAATTAAACTAAAGATTTTTTCAAAAAATCCTTCTCTTTTCATACTCTAATTATATCACACCCTATTTTGTGTTCGCCGTAGGATTCGTTGTAATCAAATTCTCTTCTGTTTCTGACGCAATAATCTGAATATGGACGTGATTTTGTCCAGCAAAGAATAATCCTTGTCCAACCGGGAAGTTCGATAATCTTCGTTTTTCCTCTTCCGTCAATTTAAACACATCCGACAAAACATCGACTGCCGAAGTCGATTGCTTCAAAAGTAGCTGCATTGATGAGTTTGCAACAATCGCCCTACCCATTTTCGAGCCCATGAAATCTTCTACATCCTGCGTAATTGTCGTAAGACCAAGATAATACTTTCTAGCTCGCTTTGCTAACGAGAACAAGAAGTTGGACGAATCTTCATACTTCATTAATTGCCACGCCTCATCTACGATTAGCAATCGTTTCTTCTGTTCAGCACGTACAGTATTCCAAATATGCGAAAGAACAATATACATTGCAACTGGCCTTAACTCATCCTCAAGATCACGAATATTAAATACCACCATTTGGTTATTAATATCAATATTTGACTGTTGCGAGAAAATACCCGCAAACGTGCCTGTCGTATACTTTCTTAATCGCTGTGCAAGCTGTGGTCCAGAACCTTCCATATGTAGAAGCGTATCATAGAGATTCGCAATTGTTGGCGGCATTGATTGATGTGTCAATGGGTCTGAAGTAATCCCCGCTCTTGCATATGTATCAATTAAAGCCTGATCGAGGTCCGCCTCCTCATTTGCTGTCAAAGCTGGCACAACCTGACCTGAAGCCGAAACCTGATTCCCGCCTAGCATTAATCTAAATAAGCCATGTAAAGTCACTAGATTCGCCCTCAAAGCATCATTCGCGTCCTCCGCATCCACCACCTTTGGCAAATCAAACGGATTAATTCGTACATCCGAATTCAAAGATAATCTAATATAGGAACCGCCCACCGCATCACACAACTTTTGATACTCATTCTCAGGATCAATAATCAATATTTCCGCTCCGACCATCATCGAACGAAGCGCCTCTAATTTTACCGTAAAAGATTTACCAGCACCAGATTTCGCAAATACCACCATATTCGCATTCTCAAGACTAAACCGGTCAAAAATCACAAGTCCATTATTATGCATATTAATGCCATATAATATACCCTTATCCTGTGTTAAGTCCGCCGAAGTGAATGGGAATGATGTCGAAATTGCACCAGTATTCATATTACGTCGAATCTGCAACTGGTCCATACATTGCGGCATAATCGAATTCATACCTTGCTCTTGTTGAGAATTCGCTACCTTTGAGAAAATCATTTGTTGCCCAAAAATCGTTTCAATCTTTTGCTGCACAAACTTCATTTCGTCTAACGAATCCGCCCAAATTGTTACATATAATCCAAAACGGAAAAATCTTTCAGCACCAACCTGCAACTGATCTCGAAGTTCCTCTGCATCGTTAATCGCTGCCTCAAGCTCTGGATCCCTTACCTTGCCTTTTTCTGCATTCAAGTTCATCGAAGCCTCAAGCTGAGTAACCTTCGTTCTTAAGTTCTTCATTACCACCGCCGACTCAACCGGATAAATATACATTGATACGTCAATCACTTCATCGATATTAATAATTGGCGAAATCCAACCAGTATATAAGGTCCTTGGATAGCCATACACATACAGCGTTCGTCCGTATTTATTTCCTAACCTAAAATAATCTGAATGAATCTCAATTGAAGAAGGCGAAATTAAATCACGTAAAGTATTCGTACCTTGCTCAAACGCATGTTGTATTTCCGCCGCTTCAATTGCTTCATTTTGCGCCGCAATTTCCGCCGCGGTCATCTTCCTTTTCTTTTTACCCATTAGTTCCTCCCTTACTCATATTCTCACCTTTCTTTACATACATCGTCGCAAGCTTCGAAAAATCGACTAGCGGCTCTCTAACTGCCGTATCCGGGTTATTAAAGTTGTAGTAAAGCTCCGCGAGCTCTCTCGTATTTAATCTTACCGACTGAATCCCGATTTGGAAAAGACCTGACATCACCGAATCAACTCGGTTGTTTAACTCACTCATTGCCTTATCGTAAGTTGTTTTATCTATCTTTGTAACTTCCTGACCCTTATTCTTCGAGAACGACTTAAATATACTCTTTGTCTGTTGCAGTATCTTCTCTGCATCCGCCGAAGAATAATATGGAATGATAATAAAGAACGACTTATCCATAATATTTGCTTCTTGTGACAAAATATCAATAAAGTTGATGTAGTCGTCCATCAAAACACCAAGCAACATATTATCGTTATTTCTTCGAATCTCAGACAATCTTTCAATATACGGCCCAATATCAACCCTTTGCGAACGCACCAATATTTGCGTTGTAAATCGAAGCGAGTTTAAGAAATTTTGATACGAATATTCAATACCTTCCCGCTCCATGTCGCTCATTAAATCGAAGTTAATTGACTTACAAGCAACTACCGCTCTAAAAGAACCGTCCTTCATAATCACAACATTATCTCTTAACTCAGAAATCAGTAAGGTAGCCTGAGTTGAAGTAGGACTTTCCTTGTTTGGCGAAATCGGCACTGCCTGCGTCGCCGCAATTGCTGCTGAACCCAGATTCGCCGTTGCGTTCGGGTTAACCGGTTGTTGCCCAGGCAAAACCATTTGCGGCTGAGTCTGCATTGGCTGCGGCTGCATCTGTTGCGCCTGCATCTGTTGCACTTGTGCCTGCTGAGCCGGCATTGGCTGACCCGGCATTGGCTGTGCCATCTGCATGTTTTGATTAGGTTGAACTTGTTGTGGATTCATAATTTAGTGTAACGATATAAAAACTTCGCCCTCGTCCCTTTCTTTTATACGTTTAGCTTCTTTCGCGATCGTCGCAACAGAATAATCAGGATTATTTGCTAATTCTATTATACTATGATTTGGTTCTGCTGGCGGGACTTTCTCTTCCTTTTTTTCCTCCGGTTTTTCTTCCGTTTTTTCCTCAACCTTCTTTTCTTCTTCTTTTTCTTCCGCTTTCTTCTTCACTGCTTCTTCGACCGGCATTCCCGGCACCACCACCACTGGCGAATTAAAGTTCGGTTTTTCGTCCATCTCAGGAAATGCATTCAATTCTGAAGTATTCGCCTGATTCTGAATTGTGGGCGCTCCGAAACTACTCCCCATTATCCCGTCATTTCGCTCAATCGCCGCCCTCATTCCACTCACTACCTCATTATGTCTTTCAGTTTCCTCCTTCGCGATTGCTGTCTCAAGGCTGTTAAATCGAGCGTTCTCAAACATATCGCTCGTTGCATTCGCCTCAGCCACCAAATCTTCTCTCATTAAACTCGTACTTGCGCCCTTAATCGAATAGCCTTTCGTATCAACAACATCCGCAAGGAACGACAACCTGTGCGTCGCCTCTTCACCAGTAATGCTTCTAATTCGTGATTCCTCAACAATCTTCGGAGCTGTAATTTGAATTGTAGATTCCCTCTGACCTGGAGTCCAAAATCGTTTGTGCGGCTTAATGTAATATGACACTATTGCTGCAAAATAAGTTTCCATAGGTTGGTCTTTTCTTAACGGCAACGCCAAAGCGCCAAAAAACAAAACTCCCGGCACTGGAATTAAAGCAAGAAACGGGAAAAGCTGAAAAAGCCCTACTGCAAGTGCAATCAATCCACCAGTAATCATAAGATAAACAAACTGCCGAAAACTAAACGGCCCTAAAAGCTTATCATCCGCCTCAACATCCTGAGGCACTTTATATTGCGCCATATACTATATATTGTAACATATTTTTTCATCTAGACATAAACATATTTAAAAAACCGCTGACTCTCTCAGCGGTTTTTTATTCTAGTCTATTATGCATCCGGATACTCATTTAGGTCGTGCAATAGGTCATCCAACTTAGTCTTCAAATCATATGTTTCAATCGGTTGACCAGTCCTTATTGCGTCTTCGTAGTACTTCCTAAATTTTATCTCAACGCCAGAAAGATTCCCACCAAACCACTCGCTAATCTTTTCTCGTAACATTTCGTAGAATGCTTCTACTCCGACATCCTGATGGTCATGATATAGTGCTTCCAATTCATTTTCAAATCTCATTTGATCATCAGCGCCATAGATACGTGCCGGGGCATCATCCTCCTCGTTTACATCGCTAGGTCTTTCCTCATCCCGAAGCTCTTCTCTTTTCTTCGCATAATATTCCACCTCTTTACTCATCATATTCTCATTATCAAGCCCAACCCAACCACGCAACCAGTCTTTTGCGTTGTTCGCCGCACCAGAACGTCTAGTTCTATAAATTTGTTCCAGCTTACCAGTCTCACCAAGAATCTGTCTGAGTTGTCGTCCAGCCAATTCCATCTTAGTCTTCTTAAAGGCCGAATCTAGCTTCTTTATGTCTGCTGCTCTCTTCTTCTTAGCTTCTTCTGGCGGCAAATCACCATACATAGTTTGGACCTCGGCAACTTTCCTATCGTGTTCTTCTTTCTCGCTGTCGTATACTTCCTTTTCTTCCGGATTGTTATTTAAATACTCAGCCAACAAATGCTCCATTGTCGCATCTCGATAATCCGTACGCATGCCAAGAATCTGACCAGTTGTCTGATCCTTAAAGTAATCCTTAGTTTTTCTACGGAAATAAGCTTCCATTATGTCTTTGTGACCAGCAAAGCCGTTCTTTTTATCCTCCCAAGTCTTAATTAACTCGTACTCTGGATCACCATATTCATCAACAATTACTTCGCCCCTATCATTTTTCTTCGCCTTTAGCTCATAACCAGTCCAGAACTTTACTGCACTGTTAATCTGTTCGCTACCAGATAGCCATTTTAAGCTAGCTGACAAGAACGCAGGTTCAAACGCCGTCTGCACTTCTTCGCGTTTTCTGAGATAACCTTCTACGTCCCAGTCTTGATCAGGATGTTCCTTTTTAAAGCCATATGCCTGTTTCAAACTATCATCTAAGTTGGCTAACGCCGTTCGCTCTATATTATCTAGTGAAGTACCCTCAACAAGCGTCTTCATGCCTTTCTTAGCATACATCCTACCATTCGGCGATTTCGCAGTAACTGGCTCGCCATCATGATATCCCCTAATATATTCATCATATGTTACATCCATCACCTGACGATCATTCTCGTTGAACACGTTCGCCGTTTCGAGATTAATATACTTTCCAAATCGACGTAACCACGGATCATTGTCTTTAACTTCGAACATTAAGAAGCTTGCTAGAGCCTGGCTTGCATGTGTACCAAGTGTAATGCCGCCACCAATATCCTTATTCAAAAGGTTATCTAGCTGCTCTTTCACTAGGTCAGTATCACCACGTTGATTGAGAATCCTTAAGCCCGGGATAATTGCATCTATGCTTGCATCTGCCTTTTCACCTCTAGCAAGAGCATCCGCGCTTAATACCGTCAATTCGTTTAACCTATAAACAACATCCTTCGTTGGCGGTGCCAATTCGAAGTACTTCTGCATCTTCGTTTCAACAATCTTCTTCTGCGTATCATAAGCCTGTGCTGCCGAAGCTGCCGCAAACTGAACATCCTGGACATTTCCTTCCATAATCTGCTTTGCCGCATTATATCGCGCCATTTCTTCTGTCTTCTCGATATTGTCCGGATCGAAATGAAACTTATAATTACTGCGCAAAGTCTTTACACCATCTTTAATCTCAAATCCATTCTCTAGATCCATATGCGCATTAATTGCCTTCTCCATTCTTTCATGGAATCCAGTCGCATTCTCATATTCAATCTTCTCGCCTCTAAATTGCTCAACTTTAAGCATATCGGAAGCATTTACGTTCGCCATATCTAAAGCATTTAATCGCTTATAAGTCGCCGTACCCGGCTTTGCACGATACGCAAATCCCTTATTGAAGTTATTTTTATCTCTCGTCGTAATCCTCTTATACTCCATCAACTGAGCTTGCGTCGCATATGCTTCTTCGCCCCTCTTCGAAAGCGTACTATCAAGGTTACCGCCTCTATAGTTTCGTCTCGCTCTGTAAGCTAATCCGCGCTCCTTTACTAATGCTTCCTTCTCGCTAATCTCGGCTTCTCGCGCTACTTTACGCTTATTCACAAACTGCATCAATCTGAGCGATGGAGTAATCGGACGATCCACTCCAAGCCTATTCGCTCTTGTAAGCTGTCTATGCGATCCCGCCCAAGCACGGTTTGTCGCCAACGGCCCAGCCGCAAGCGAATTGAGTTTCGCATTGATTGCACCGAGGAATGTTCCCGACATCTTCATGAGTGTCCAAGCAAAGAACAATGGGAAAATTTGTACAGCCGTACCGAGTAATAATCCAAATCCATCATTCGCACTCGCAATAATTGCAAACCCAGCTAGCTGCGATGCCCCGAATAATAACGAAAACATTGGGTAAAATACCAACATCTTAAACAGTAAATCTTTCCACTTCGTAAACCACTTTTCCGTATTTGGTAACATATACGCCACCATCGCAAGCGGCGAGATCATAATAAGAAGCGCTACTACTGCTTGTCTCAAAGCAATTGTAATTAAACCAGAAACTACGGCCACTAACGCCCCGAGTACTACCGGAATTAACATCCAAATTGCGCCAGTCTCAAACGCAATCACCCCTGCGCCAATCGCCACAGCCGCCCCGCTACCTATTGCCGTATACATCTTTGCATACGAAACGTGCGATGCTGCAGTCCCACCGCCCGAAAGCGCCGATTCCGAAATCGAAGTAAATACTCCTCGCAAACTATCACCAATAATATTCGACGCATCCACCGCAATCTGACAAATCAAAAACGACAGGTTTACTAAAACTGCCGCAATAATCAACTTCGGTAAAGCCTTCTTAATACCATAATTGCTAATTCCAAGACCTGTTACCTGTGAATAAATCACAACCAAGAGGAATATAATAAATACAATATTTGTGACCCCCTTTAGATACTTCCAAATCGCATAAATCGGCGACCCATTAGCTGTTGATATTGGATTAATTACTAAAATATCCTCAATTTTCTCATACAGCCAGTCCACTGCCTCTGCAATTTTCCCTGTTGTCGGACAAACTAGCCATCCCAAAGCTCCTAAACTATCCTTACAGCTATCACCGTCACTATTACCAGTACTTCCAGTATTACCAGTATTCTCCGCATTCTCACTATTCCCATTATCCGCTTCGCCAGCCGCCTCGATATCGCTCTCTGTTACCGGCCTTGTTTCCTCTTGTTGCGTCTCCGTATTCTCAGGAACTGCATAAACCGTTTCCGAATTAATAATATTAAAAGAGGTCAAACCGAATAAGCTTATGAGTACAAAAAGACTACCAATCAAGGCTTTTTTAAGCTTAAATCTTAGTCGTTTTTTCATAATCATAATAAGACCCGCCTCCCTTTTAAGGCGTATGACTATTATAGCACGCATAAGCGTTTTTGTCAATAGTAATTAACCCTTTTTCTTCTCTGGTCAAGATTATGTTTAAAAACACCCTTTATGCTTGCCTCAAATACCTTTATATTTTTTTATTTTTATGCTACTATGAAAGAAATAAACGGATATTACAATGAAAAACTTATTTAAAAAGATACTCTTAATCTTCAGTATCGTTGGAATAATGTCAATTACTACTACCTCATACGCCTTTGCCGACTGCGACCATTCATTTCTTGGTCTCAGCCCCTGGAACTGTGGTGTAGGCGATATTAATAGCGAAGAGACTCTAAAAAAAGGCATCTGGGTCATCGCCTCAAACGTTGCAACAGATATCGCTATCATCGCCGCCTACCTTGTCCTCGGCTACGTAATTTATGGCGGTTATCTCTATACTTTCTCTGGTGGCGATCCCGGTAAAGTCGCAAGCGGTAAAAAAACCTTAGCTCAAGCTTTCATTGGCCTCGCCATTGTCATGTCAGCGAATCTCATCATGGGCTCAATTCGCATTGCTCTAGTTGGCGGCTCTGGAAATATAGGGAATTGTGCAACCGGAGTAGACGCCTGCGTCACGACAACCGATCTAGTCAACAACTTAGTCAACTGGTTCACTGCAATTGCCGGCGTAGCCTCAGCCATCTTCTTAGTCTATGGTGGCATTTCTTACATGACCTCCGCTGGTGACCCGGGCAAAGTCCAAAAAGCGAAGCAGATGATTCTCTATTCACTCATCGGTCTAGCTATCGTTGCTCTAGCCGTCGTTATTACCGCCTTTGTCTCTAGCACAATCCGAAACGCAAACAACACTGCATATTTAATAAATCAAACAATTATCCTTAAAGGAGGAAAATGAAATCAAAACTCACTAAACTAGCAATTTGTCTACTAGTCGGCATACTAGGAATCAGCGTTCTTTCGAGCACATCGGCATTTGCCGCTGACGCCTGCTCTGTTTTAGAAAGTGGCTCCGCCGCATGGGAAGCCGCCGGCTGCGGCGGTAGTGGCAACAAACTCCCTGGTCTAGTCGTTGGGATTTTAAACGCCGTAATCGGCATCTCAAGCCTCGTTGCTGTAGTCTTTATTATAGTTGGTGGCATTAACTACATGACATCAGCTGGAGACACTGGAAAAACCCAAAAAGCCAAAAACACTATTCTTTATGCTTTAATCGGACTTGTCGTCTGTGTTCTTTCGTTTGCAATCGTTAACTGGGCAATCGGCGCAATTGGCGGCTCAGGCACCCCAACAACCGAAGAAGCTCCAGCCGATTCTGAAACAGACTCCGATTCCGAACCGCGCGCCTTACCAGCCGACCGATAACCACAACCATAATTGATATTGCATTTTTTAAAAAATCGTTATAGAATAAAATCAAATAATAATAAAGGAAACAATATGAAAGATTTACTTATCAAATTTGCCACTACAGCAGGCGCAGGTTCAGGTTCAGGCACTCCGAGTAAGCTACCGGATAAAGTTAATGAAAACAACGCTGGCAACCTTACAGATACCGTCATTGCAGTCATTAATGGTGTCATTGGTGTATTAGGCCTCGTCGCCGTAGTCGTCGTCATTATCGGCGGCGTTAACTACATGACTTCCGCAGGTGATGCAGGTAAAGTAAAGAAAGCAAAAGACACTATTCTTTATGGCCTTATTGGCTTAGTCGTTTGTATTCTAGCTTTCGCAATTGTTAACTTTGTTATTTCCAACATGTTCACTGGCGCCTAAAAATCACATTTATAAAAATACTCCCGAAAGGGAGTATTTTTTTATAGCAAATCTTTTTATTGAATTTCGATCTTCTTCGGCGCTTCAGTCTTCTCTTTTTCGAAAGTAATCGTTAGAACGCCATCTTTGAGCTCAGCTTTTACGCTATTTTCATCTTCCTTTACCTGAACCGGAAGAGCAATCGTTCTTGAAAACTCACCCCAATAGCACTCTTGAATATGCCATCTTGTAGTTTGTTCATCTTCGCCACCAGATAAAACACCCGAAATCGTCAAAATATTATCGGAAATACTGACATCCAAATCGGATTTCGAAATCCCAGCGGTGCGCGCTTTAACTACTAATTTATCGGCGGTCTCGAAGACATCTACAGCGAGTTGTCCAGGAAAATCGTCGGTTGTGTCATCCCACCCACCATCTTCGACAGATTCGCTTGACTCTTGGGCTGGTTCTTCAGCTACTTCTTGCGGCGCAGTCGGAGCCGTTAACTCCTCATCTCCACCAAGAAACGCAGCAGCGAGATCATCCTCCATCAGCAAATCGTCACTGTTTGTACGAGCCATATTTCCTCCACTTATATTGTTATGCTTTATTATAAACCATCGCTATAGTAAAATCAAGAGAAATATGCCAAATATTGTAAAAAAAACAACAATCCTTAATGCTTTTGACTTACTTGCGCCGCACCCTTGTAGGGGTTGTGGACGTATCGGAAAGCCACTTTGTGACTGTTGTAAAAAAAACATTCTAGAAAATCATTTGAATTATTGCCCAAATTGTAAATCAAAAAACCCGACTGGTAATTGCCAAAAATGTAAATCCCTTCCTAGAACATTTATCATTGAAGAACGTTCAGGCCTAGTCGGAAAACTCATCCACGATTATAAGTTCAACTCCGTCCGAGCACTTGCTCTTCCGCTAGCGGAAATACTCGATCAAATCTTACCTAATATTCCTGGCAAGGTGTCCATCATTCCCCTCCCCACCATAGGAAAACACATCCGAGCCCGCGCGCTCGACCATACACTTCTCATAGCTAAAAAACTCGCTAGAATTCGAGGTAAAAATTACCAAGTCGAAAAACTAATCATTCGTAAAGAAAACACGGTCCAAGTCGGCACCGATGCCAAAACGCGCCAAAAACAGGCCAAAAACGCTTACAAAATTAATGAAAAACTCTCGATAGACAAAGACAAAACCTACATTTTATTAGACGACGTTTGGACTACTGGCGCCTCCATGAAAGCAGCATTAAAAAAGCTCCGAGAAGCCGGAGCTCTTAAAGTCATCATCCTAATCTTAGCCGTAAATCGATTGAATTAAGCTTGCAGCTTCTTCAGCCTGCTTTTCCGAAGACGGCAACGCCGAAATCACAAAGTTAACAATCGCAAACGCCAAGAATGAAATCACAAGACCAATAATCGCGTATAAAACTGTATTTTTCGCATCGGTCACCTTCTTCGAATCACCACCAGAAATTACATACTTAATACCGCCAATAATTAACATAATCACCGCAATAATACCTACGATATAGAGAATTGTATTTGTGACTTCCCTAAAGACACCCTTATTTCCGAACAAATCCCTCGGGCAACCATCGCATCGCGCAGCCTCCGCGCCTTCTTGTAAAGTAAGCGCTGAAACCGTCGAAAAACCAGACAGCATCACGAACCCGCTAATTAAAATCGCTAAAACCAGTTTAAAAACATTCTTTTTCATACTGTCATTATAACACATTTCCCCAAAAATTGGAATATATGATACAATGTTAACTATGCGGAGGGTTACCCAAGTGGTTGAAGGGGACTCATTGCTAACGAGTTAGTCCGGAGCAATCTGGAGCGGGAGTTCAAATCTCCCACCCTCCGCCAGAACAAGAACAAAAGAATTCATTCTTTTGTAACTGTGATATAATTAGCTTATGGTTAAATCATTGAAAAACATTACTTGGGAAGCGGAAGAGTACATCGTCCGCGATCATAATACCTGGTGGTATATTGGTTTATTTATTGTCGGCGCAGCGCTTGGTGTCCTTGCCGTCTTCCTTGAAGCCTGGACCTTTCTCGCAATCATTATCCTCAGCATCATTACCATCCTTATCTCAACTTTCCGCCCTCCTCGAAAGATTAAATATTCTCTCGACAAAGAAGGTTTATCCGAAGGAGGTAGGCTCCATAAATATGAAGAGTTTAGAGCTTTTGGTATCTTAAAAGAAGAATCGCATTTCTCTGCCATATTAATTCCGAAAAAACGTTTTGGGCTTTCCGTAAAAGTCTATTTTCCTGAAGGAAGCGGCGAAGCCATCGTTGACGCACTAGGCGCTCGTCTCCCAATGGAAGAAGTAAAACTTGACCTCCTCGATAAACTCGTAAATTTCTTGCGCATTTAATTTTTCTGTGCTATTATTAACATAAGTATAATAAAATAAGGTGGGCTAAAATGGACCAAAATCAATCCGTAGACAACGATCTACAAAAAGCAATCGACGACATCACTAACACAACTAGCACTGATCCGGTTTTTTCCGATCCTGTTGCTGCTCCGTCTTCAGTTCCTGAAGGCGATACTGGCGAACTAAGTGAACCAGTCGGACCATTCCCGGCTCCAGAACCAGAACCAAAAGTTAAAATGGTCGCCCCCGCACCTGAGCCAATTGCTCCGCTTGAGTCCATCAATATCCCGGAATTAAAAGCCCCCTCCATCGGGCCTTCCGAGATGCCACTCCCAGATTTTGCTCCAAACGAAAAGTTGAATACTCAACAAATTAAAAATGCCGCCCTCCGCGATTTGGTACCACTTCTTGATCATATAGATATGACCCCTCCTCAAAAGTTCGACATTTACCGAAGTATATTTGAAGACCTAAAAGATTACACAGTACTCGAACCGGCCTACAAAGCTGCTCGTGAAATACCTGACGAAACTGAACGCGCAAAAGCTCTTCTCTACCTCGTCGAGTCAATCAACAAAATGTAATAAAAAAATAAGCCCCGAAGGGCTTATTTTTTAGTATCCCATCCCCATATCAGGCGCCGCTGGCTTCTCTTCTGGAATCTCACAAATCAGTGCTCCCATAGTAATCGCTGTTGCAGCAATCGAAGTTGCATTTTTTACCGCTTCCTTCGTTACCTTTGCTGGATCAATCACGCCCGATTTCTTCAAATCGACTAACCCCTTCTCTGGAGTCATCACATTTATACCAAAACCAACCTTATTTGACTTTTCAACTTCCATCAATAGCGCTTGAGCATTAAGTCCAGCATTCTCAACAATATGGATAAATGGCGTTACGAGCGCATTTTTAACAATCTTCGCGCCCGCATCATCCGAAGAGAGTTTACTAGCAAGGTTTACTAACGTTACACCGCCACCAGCTACAATTCCTTCCGCTAAAGCCGCTTTCGTTGCTGCCACTGCATCATCAACTCGGTACTTCTTCTCCTCAATCTCAGTCTCCGTCACGCCACCAACCTTAATTACTGCCACCTTACCAGACAACGCCGCCGCCCGCTTCTCGAACTCTTCTCTCTCATAATCAGATTTTGCCAACTCGGCCTGCTTACCAATTAGCTCAATCCTCGTCTTTACAGCCTTAGTGTCACCAGAGCCTTTAATAATCGTCGTTTCATCTTTTGTTGCGATAATCTTCGCCGCCGAACCTAACACTTCTAGACCAACCTCTTCAAGTTTCAAGCCCTTATCCGCAGAAACCACCGTTGCATCCGTCAAAATCGCAATGTCCTCCATAATCTCTTTTCGTCTATCGCCAAACGAAGGTGCCTTCAAAACTAATGTATTAAATACTCCTTTTAGTTTATTGAGCACCAGCAAAGATAAAGCCTCACCTTCTACTTCCTCTGCAATTATCACTAAATCTTTCTTGCCAGCCTGTGCGCACTTTTCTAAAAGTGGTAATATATCAGAAGCCGCCGATATCTTCTTATCCGTAATTAAAACTAAAGGTTTTTCAAAAACTGCTTCCTGACGATTCACGTCTGTTACGAAAAACGGCGAAGAATACCCTTTATCATACGAAAAGCCCTCTACAATTTCTTCTTCCATTTCCAACCCTTGTCCAGCTTCTACCGTAACTACGCCATCCTTACCAATTTTTGAAATTACCTCCGCAATCAATTTTCCTATCTCAGCGTCACCAGCCGAAATCGTCGCAACCTCCGCAACCTTCTTTGAATCCCCTTCAATCTTCTCAGTTACCTTCTCAATCCCCTCAACAATTTCAGCACCAGCCTTCTCAATCCCACGTCTTAGTTCCATTGGATTAATACCAGCCGCAATTAGTTTATTTGCTTCATTTAAAATATTGTAAGTTAAAACCGTCACGGTCGTTGTTCCATCCCCAGCAACCTTATTTAGTTTTTGCGCCGCAGTCTTAATTAATTTTGCGCCAACAGCTTCGCCCAAATTTTCATCCTTATTCGGAAGTTCAACTGCCTCTGCAACCGTTACGCCATCATGCGTTATTACTGGTGCTCCATATTCTTTTTCAATAATCACATTTTTGCCCTTTGGCCCAAATGTTACTTTTACCGCATCATATAGTTTTTTTGCACCCGCTAAAACTTTTTCTCTAGCTTCAGCCTCATAATAAATCTTCTTTGCCATATTTACTCCTTTACATTGTCGCGAGGATATCCTCTTCCTTCAAAATAATGTAATCTATCTCATCGACCTTTATCTCAGTAGTAGAATATTCCTTATAGACAATCTTATCTCCCTTTTTTACCGATTTGACATCCGGACCAACCGACTCAACTACTGCATAAGCCGGTTTTTCCTTTGCTTCGCCTAGTAGAATTCCTGATTTAGTTTTTTCAAGCGGCTTTTCAACAACCGCAACCACTCTATCTTTTAAAGGTTTTAGTGCCATATTATCTCCTTTGTTTCCTCATTATAGCACACTTTCTAGCACTTACAACCCCTGAGTGCTAATTTTCTAACTGAATCAATCTACCCCTTAAACTTTCTGTAAGATACATTATGTTCCCTAATACTTTTTTCATTTCTTCGTTCTTAAAACCGATCTTCCTCCACTCTTCTATTATCCCCAATACCTCTTTTCGGTAGACAGCTAACATTAATTCCCGGTTTTTAGGTATCTTATAAGTTCTTATAATCATTGGCTCGATTATTTTTACCATATCCTCGATTATTGTACTTTTTCCACGTTCAAGTAAATAATCTACTACCACCTTATTAGCATTAATAAATAACAGTGTTTGTTCATAATAAACTTTCAAGCGTTGATTCTGATTCCATCTATTAATTAACTTAAGAAATTGTTTTATAATATATGTCTCATAATCATATATAATACTCTGTACGGTTTTATGATGATGATAAAAAGTTGATCGCGAAATCGAGGCATCTTTTACAATCCTTGAGACGCTCAACTCTCCTTTAATTGGGATAACCGCAGTCAGAATCGCTTCCTCCGTCCGCCGGAAACGTTTATCTTTCATCCTCTTTTCGGTTAACCCACTCTTAACCATAAGAAAATCTTTTTAATTACTTTTGGATTTCGTCGATTAGTTCTCCGGCTCTCTTAATCATATAAGCTGCTTCGTTTGTTGGAATAATATAAATTGGCTTCGAACCATCTGCCGCCGCATTGGCAAATCCTTTCGATTTATCTAAAGCAACATCGTTCTTGATCTTGAAACCCATAAATTCTAACTTTGAAATAATCGCTCCCCGCACCGGGATTGATCGCTCGCCAATCGTTGCCGTAAAGACAATCGCATCAAGTCCTCCCATCTTAGCTGCAAACTCACCAATCTTCCCGGCAACCCCATCTATAAACAAATTAAATGCTCTCACCGCTCCATCAACACCTTCTTCAGCACCCGCAATAATCTCACGCATATCGTTTGATCCTGCCATTGCCTGAAGTCCAGATTCCTTATTCATAAGTTTAATTGCCTCAGCTGCGCCAAGCTTCTCACCAAGCAAAGCTCCAATCGTTGGATCAATTGAACCAGTTCGCGTCGAAGACATTAACCCTTCAAGTGGCGTTTCGCCCATCGAAGTATAAGCCGGCTCACCATCTACTAATGCCGTAATCGAACAACCAGAACCCAAATGGCAAACTACCATTCTTTTTTCAAGTAGCCCAAGTTCCGGAATTCTCCCCATCATATACCCATATGACGCTCCATGCGCACCCCATCTACCTAAATCAAACTCATCAATTATCCCCTTTGGCAAAGCATATTCTGTATCTTTTCGAGATTCCTTCGTTAATGCTTCCGAATCTGACATAATTAAAACTGGTACACCCTTAAAGGTTTCTTTTGCATTTTTAATTCCACGTTCAGTTCCTGGCACATGTAACGGATTTGTCACCTGAACTTTAGCAAGCTCTTTCATTGTTGTCTCGTCGACAATATGGTGCTTCGAGAAATATTTTCCTGCCGCAACTACCCTTACTAAAATACCATCAAGCGGATGCGCATCATTAATGAATCCTTCCTTTTCAAAAATGGCCTTTGCTTCTTTAAACGCTACATCCAAAGAATCCCATTTTTTATTCACCACTTCTTCCGAACCATCCGCCCTCGTAATAGTGCAAATAAATTTCTTCTTTCCATCTTCTTCTATACCCTCAAAATATAAAGAACAAACTTCATCCTCACCTTCATAAAGCGAAAACTTTTCCGAAGAAGACCCAGAATTTAAAACTAGAAAAATCTTTGTAATATTTGTCATATAACTCCTTTTCTCTTATTATACTACATAAGTATCATTTTTATCTGATTCGTCGCCCTAAACTCATCCACTGCTTTTTTTACTCCCGGCAAAGCTTGATTTGTATAATCATGTACAATAATAATTCCACCTTCAACCATCTTCGGCGCTACTAATTTTAAAGAATCCTTTATAGACTCATAAAAATCTCCATCTAAAAACGCAAAAGCAATCTCTCCCGGTAAATCACTATCAGTTAATTCCGAAAACCACCCTTTTTTTATTACCGGAACCGGTAACCCAGCCCTTAAAAATCTTTCCTTCACTTCTCTTTTCGTCACAAAAAGTTCACCACCTTTAAAATCTATGCCTAAAACCGACTCGTCCATCAAACCCTTTTCTGGCAACCCTTCAAACGAATCGTAAATCCATAGCTTTTTATTAGAGTCCTTTAGAACTTCCGCGAGGAGCAGCGACGTATCTCCCCTATAGCACCCTAACTCTACATAATCTCCTGGCACTTCTAAGCAAACCTTTGCTAAATCTATTATCCTATCCGTCTCTTCTTTTGTTACCTGATCATTCTTCCAACTCATTTAAGGTATTCCTTCAGGTATTTTCCTGTTGGCGTTTTTGCACTCCGCGCTAAATCCTCTGGTGTCCCCTCTGCAATTACCTTGCCACCTTTCAAACCGCCTTCTGGCCCCATATCAATTACCCAATCTGCTGACTTAATTACATGTAAATTATGCTCAATAATAATCATCGAATTGCCACCATCAACCAAACGACCTAGAATAGTCAATAATCGTTTCACATCATCCGTATGTAATCCAGTTGTCGGCTCATCTAAGATATATAAAGTTCGCCCAGTTGAGCGACGTGCTAACTCAGTCGCTAACTTTATTCTCTGCGCCTCACCTCCCGAAAAAGTCGTCGCCGATTGCCCTAGTTTTATATACCCTAATCCAACTTCTTTTATCGTCTTTAATCTTCCCACTATTGACTGTATATTCTTAAAGAACTCCACCGCCTCGTCAATCGTCATATCAAGAACTTGTGAAATATCTTTTCCTTTGTATTTTATCTCCAAAGCTTCGTGGTTATATCTCCTACCCTTACATTCTGGACAAGTTACATAAACATCTGGCAAAAAATGCATCTCGATTTTATTCACACCATCGCCCTGACAATGTTCGCATCTTCCGCCTTTAACATTAAACGAAAATCTTCCTGCCTTGTACCCTCTAACCTCTGCCTCTGGCTGCGCTGCATAAAGTTCCCTGATTTGCGTAAACACTCCAGTGTAAGTCGCCACATTTGACCTCGGCGTTCTTCCAATTGGCGATTGATCGATTACGATTATCTTATTTAAATTCTCGATTCCCTCAATTTTCTCATGTGTTCCCGAAACCGTCTGCGCACGATTTAGCCGCGCCAAAAGCTCATTCGCAAGAATACTATTTACTAAAGTCGATTTTCCAGACCCCGAAACTCCAGAAACAACCGTCATCACTCCAAGCGGGAAAGTTACATCAATATTTTTTAAATTATTCTCTCTTGCTCCCCTAATAACTAATTCATATCCCTTGCGGATCTTTCGTCTTTTCTTTGGGATAGGAATTGACATTTCTCCTGATAAGTATTTTCCAGTAATCGACTCCGGGTTCTTCATTATTTCTTCTGGCGTACCTGCCGCCACTAATCGTCCACCCGATAATCCTGCGCCCGGTCCAATATCAATAATATAATCCGACGACCTCATTGTATCTTCATCATGCTCAACCACCAACACCGTATTCTTTAAATCTCTTAAGTGTTTTAAAGTTGCAATCAATTTATCATTGTCCCTCTGATGAAGACCAATTGATGGCTCATCTAGAACATACAAAACCCCTTGAAGTCCCGAACCAATTTGCGTTGCAAGTCGAATCCTTTGCGCTTCTCCACCAGACAAAGTATTCGCCGCTCGCCCAAGCTCCAAATATCCAAGTCCCACATCTTTCATAAACTGAACTCGTTCTCGAATTTCCTTCAAAATTGGTTTTGCAATTAATTCTTCCGATTCCGTAAAACCTAAATCCTGGTTCAAAACTTCAAGCGTCGCATCAACATCTAAATTACACATATCAACAATATTTAAGCCATGAATTGTTACAGCGAGTACTGCCGGTTTTAATCTTGCACCATTACATTCTTGGCACTTCCTGACTCGCATAAATCGCTCAATGTCATTCTTCATAAATTCCGAAATCTTCGGATCATTATATCGTCGTTCTAAAGTCGGAATTACTCCTTCATATTTTGTTTCATACACCGTTCCATCTGCAAATCTCCCCGAACCCGTAATCTTCATTTCGTATTTCTCATCACCCGTCCCATACATAATTAACTGTCTAATCTCTTCCGACAACTCACCAATCGGCGTATAAACATCGAACCCGTGCTTCACTCCAACCTGCATCAATCTTTTAAGCCACCACGAATCCTGACCAACCCGGTTAAACGGCCGAATCCCACCTTCCGCAATTGTTAAGTTATTATTAAACACTAGTCCAGGATCAATTTCCATTCTTGATCCCAACCCAGTACAAACCGGACAAGCTCCTTCTGGCGCATTAAACGAGAATAGTCTCGGCGTCAACTCTGGGATTAATTCATCCGGATGATCCGGGCAAGCATATCTTTGCGAATAAGTTAATACTTCTGTATTATCTGCCGAAATCCGATTTTCGCCTACCGCTGTAGAAGTATCTTTAATTTTTAAAAGCTCAATAATTCCCTGCCCAAGTTCTAAAGCCTGCTCAATTGAACCCGCAATTCTCGTTCTAAGCTCTGGACTTAAAACAAATCTGTCTACAATTACCTCAATATCATGTCTCTCGTTCTTATTTAATTCTGGGAACTCATCCAGTGCATAAATAATTCCATCTACTCTTACTCTTGAATAACCCTTTGCGAGATACTGTTCTGAAATATGTAAAAACTCGCCTTTCTTCTGTGAGACAATCGGCGCAAGTAACATCAATTTCGAACCTAGCGGTAGTTTCATTACCTCATTTACAATATCCTCAACCGTCCTTCGGCTTACCTCTTTATGACAAATCGGACAATGCGGTACACCAACCCTTGCGAATAAAAGCCTTAAATAATCATAGACCTCAGTTACCGTTGCCACCGTCGAACGCGGATTCCTCGACGTTGATTTCTGGTCAATTGAAATAGCCGGAGAAAGGCCCGTAATCGAATCCACCTCTGGCTTATCCATTACTCCTAAAAACATCCTCGCGTAAGAAGACAAAGATTCAACATAACGTCTCTGTCCTTCAGCGTAAATCGTGTCAAAAGCTAATGACGATTTTCCCGAACCCGACAACCCTGTAATAATCACTAACTTATCTCTCGGTATATCAACATTAAGGCTCTGTAAATTATTCTGTCTCGCTCCTCTTACACGAATTACATTCTCGGAACCAAAAATCTCCCCACTTACTTCCTCATTTTTTTCTTCTTTTAAACCCATCTTCCCCATTTCCGCTTAAAAATAAACGCATATATTATACCAAAAAAGTCAAGCTTTGTCCATGGTATAATAGACACATGGAATCCGCTAAAGACACCGACAAAAACGATGTTAAAACCTCAACCCATGCTGGTCGTTATCTAATTATTGGCATTGGCCTTGCGATTTTTAACTACGTTACGTACGCCATTATTGCAAATCTCATCATTAAAAATAGTAATCTCCTTTGGCTCTCTAGCTTCATCGCTAGCGCTCTTACCACTATTCTCGCTTACATCCTTCACTCTAAAATAACTTGGAAAGAACGTAAACCCACCAAACAAGGAATTTACCGATTTTTCATCTGGAATATTTTACTCACAATCGCCATTAACCCTGGTCTTACCCAATTTTTCAGCATCTTTACTTCACTATATCAATTCGGCTACAACATCTCCCAAGCCATGCACCTCCCATTCTCCTATGAATTTATCCAATCCACCGGCGCCTTCGTCCTTACCGCAATCATCACCACTATCTTAAATTTCCTCTTTTACGACCGCTTCGTTTTCGGGAAAACCAAAAATATGGTAAAATAATATATATGGCTATCCCAAATTTTCTTTATAAGGGCAATCGCGTCCTTCTTAAAGAACTCACAAAAACGGATTTTAAATTACGTTACCAAGGTTCCGTCCTCGGTTATTTATGGGCTCTGCTTCGTCCATTAATGATGTTTGCCATTCTTTATGTAGTCTTTGCTAAGCTTCTAAGATTCGGTAGCGACATTCCGCATTATCCTGTCTATCTATTAACCGGTACTACTCTTTGGAGCTTCTTTACTGAATGTACCGGACAAGGCATTCAAGCTATCGTCTCACGTGGCGAACTAATCCGCAAAATCTGCTTCCCGAAATATATCGTAGTTGTCTCAGCCACTCTTACCGCCGTCATTAATCTTTTAATTAATCTTGTCGTTATCATCATTTTTGCCTTGATTAACGGTGTCACTCCTAGCTGGTCTTGGCTTGCCGTCCCAATTGTTATCTTCGAGCTCTACACACTATCTTTAGGTATTTCATTCCTTTTAGGCGCAATTAATGTCAAATACCGCGACATTACCTCGATTTGGGATGTTTGTATTCAAGCGCTATTTTATGCCATCCCTATTATCTATCCCATAACCATGGTTGCTGCATCTAGCACCCTGGCAGCAAAAATCATCCTCTTAAACCCTATCGCGCAGTGCATCCAAGACGCTCGTTACTTACTTATCACTAACGAAACCGTCACTAGCTGGAGTTTTATAACTAATCCTTTCCTTAAAATCATACCCATCATCCTTGTTATTATTATCCTTGTTTGGGGTTCTTGGTATTTCCGTAAAAAATCTAAAAAATTCGCGGAGGAAATCTAATGGAAAACGACATCGCAATTTCAGTCAAAAATCTCCACAAAAGCTTTAGACTTCCAACCGAACGCTCCTGGGGGTTAAAACAAGCTTTCTTCAATCGCCTTAAAGGCATTAAAGGATATAAAGAGCAAAAGGTCTTAAATGGTATCGATTTCGACATCCATCGCGGGGAATTCGTTGGTATTGTTGGGCGTAACGGCTCTGGTAAATCAACCCTTCTTAAGACCCTCGCAAAAATCTACTTCCCCGAAAAAGGTTCTGTTGAAATAAACGGTAACCTCATTCCATTTATTGAACTTGGCGTCGGCTTTAATCCTGAACTTTCAGGCCGCGAAAATGTTTATTTAAACGGCGCATTACTTGGTTTCAGTAATAAAGAAGTCGATGAAATGTATGATGAGATTGTTAACTTTGCCGAACTCGGTGAATTTATGGACCAAAAACTCAAAAACTTTTCTTCCGGTATGCAAGTTCGCCTTGCTTTTTCCATTGCCATTCGTGCAAGAGGCGATATTCTCCTCCTAGACGAAGTCCTTGCAGTTGGTGATGCTGCCTTCCAACAAAAATGCAACGAATACTTTGCTTCCTTACGCGGCAACCAAACCGTCATTCTTGTTACTCATAGTATGCCTTCTGTTAGAAAATTCTGTAGCCGCGCTATCCTTATTGACAATGGCAAAGTAAAAATGGATGGAGATCCGAAAAAGGTAGCTGACGCTTATGAAAAACTCTGGGACTAAAATCTTACTCATTATTCCGGCCTATAACGAAGAGGAGTCCATCTTATCAACAATCAAAACAGTCTCTTCCTCACCATACGATTACATCATCATTAACGATGGCTCAACCGACAAAACTCCAGACATTCTAGACGAATCAAATGCTAATCATATTGATCTTTGTTTTAATCTCGGCATAGGCGGCGCCGTTCAAACTGGCTATAAATATGCTTCTGAGAATAATTACGATATCGCTATACAGTTCGATGCCGATGGCCAACACGATATAAACTATATCGAAAACCTCATTAAGCCAATCCTCGAGCACAAAGCTAATCTCACTATTGGCTCCTGTTTTATCGATAAAACCCTAAAAAACAAACGCTCGTCAACCATCCGACGTCTCGGTATCCACTTTCTTTCCGGCATTATTAAACTCTTTTCAGGCAAACGCATCTATGACCCGACGTCCGGTTTTCGCGCTGCAGATAAATCTATTATCAAAAAATTTGCCGATAATTACTCTCTAGAATACCCCGAACCTATCTCAAATTTCGAACTACTAAAATACTCAAAATATACAATTAAAGAAGTCCCAGTCAAAATGAACAGGCGCAAAGCTGGCCACTCAAGCATCCACTCATGGAGAACCATTTATGCTGCAATTAACGTCTTTTTATCGATTCTAATCTTAAACTTTAGGAGAAACAAAAAATGACTAATTTACAAATTGAAATGGCCGCCGCCGCCTTTGTCCTATTATTATTTATTGTTATTTGCTTAAAGAAAAACTCACTTTCCATTAAAAATTCTGTAGCCTGGCTGCTCCTCCCTATTGTATTTATTATTATCGCAATCTTTCCTGAACCGCTTACCGCTTTTGCTCATTGGCTCGGCTTCGAAACTCTAGCCAACTTTATCTTTCTTGTCATTATTGCTTTACTAATCCTCATCTGTTTCTTCCTGTCAATCTCAAACAGTAAACAACAAAATCAAATCACCAAATTAAATCAAGAACTATCTCTCCTTAAACAAAAGAATAAGAAATAATTATTGCTCTAAGAATCTCTTTAAAGCATCCTTCCAGTCTGGTAAAGGTTTAAATCCGTTTTCAGCTAACTTTGATTTGTCTAATCTAGAGTTAAATGGCCTCTTAGCCTTCGACAACCCATACTCTTCCGTCGTCACTCGTTCAACTTTTGTAGACATCCCTGCTTGCTTATATATCTCTTCAGCAAAATCAGCCCAAGAAATAAAGCCGCCCTCATTCGTTGCGTGATAATAACCATATTTTTCTGTTTCAATCATATCAACAAGCAACCTTGCCAAATCAACCGTATAAGTCGGTGTACCAATCTGGTCATCAACTACTCTTACAACGGGGTGTGTTTTCCCAACTTCAATCATTGTTTTAATAAAGTTCTTTCCATTCTTCCCAAAAACCCAAGCGATTCGCACAATAAAATATTTGTCTAACGCTTTAGCTACTTCTAATTCACCATCCAACTTAGATTGGCCGTAAACATTTATCGGAGCGTAATTCTTATCATCCGGCTTCCAAGGCTCTTCGCCGTTTCCGTTAAACACGTAATCCGTTGAGATATAAACAAATTTAGCATCAACTTCCTTGCAAGCTTCTGCTAAGTTTTTTGTGCCCTCAACATTCACGGCTCGCACTTTATCTAAATTCTCAGGCTCTTCTGCTCCATCAACATTAGTCCACGCCGCACAATGCACAATTACGTCCGGCTTCAACCCCTTCACAGTTCCAAAAACCTTCTCTCTATCCGTAATATCTAGCTGAACGTGTTCGAAATTCGCATTAGTGTCTGAACGATCTGCTCCAATCCCTTCATAACCACGTCTAGTTAACTCCATCATCACGTCATAACCGAGTTGCCCGCTCGTACCAGTTACAAGAACTTTCATTTACTTTCCTCCATACATCTTTTCATAATAGTTCTTATAATCACCCGAGATAATCTCTTCCCACCAATCCTTATGATCAAGATACCATCTAATTGTCTTTACAATCCCATTCTCAAACTTCGTTTCCGG
>JAGCNM010000022.1 GCA_017645955.1 Candidatus Saccharimonadota bacterium | reverse complement strand
CCAGCTGAAACTACGATTTTTTTAAGCTCTGGAACCTGATTAACATTCTCAAGTTTAAGCTCTTTTTGTAGCTTAGCTTTTTCAGCTTTGTAAAGAGCCTTTAAGCGTGGCTCAGCTGAAATACTAGCTTTTTTCTTTTCTGCCATTACTTAGCTCCTTTCTTAGCTTTTTTACTAGATTTGTCAACTTTTTTCACAGCGGACTTCACGAACTTACCAGCTTCGACTAACTTCAAATTCGACATATCAATCCCAACATGAACATTTTTCTTGCCACCAGCTGGATTAAGATATGATTTTCTCATATGTCGTTCGACTAGATTGATTCCGTCAAGCATTGCTTTATGATTTTCTCGGTCAATCCCGACGATTTTAGCTTCTTTACCTTTATTATCACCGGCAATTACTAAAACTTTGTCACCAATTTTTAGACTTTTCATTTTAGAGTACCTCCGGAGCTAAGCTAATAATCTTCGTAAAGCCCTTATCACGAAGTTCCCTTGGAATTGGTCCGAAAACACGTGTTCCGCGTGGAGTCTTGTCTTCATTAACTAAAACCGCAGCGTTTTCATCAAATCGAATCGTTGAACCATCTGGTCGGCGGATTGGTTGGACTGTGCGTACGATTACGGCTTTTACGACCGCTTTCTTCTTCACGCCACCAGTCGGGGTAGCATCTTTAACTGAGCAAGTCACAATATCACCAACTCGAGCATACCTTGCGCGAGTACCGCCAAGTACTCGAATAACTCCGAGTTCCTTTGCGCCGGAATTATCCGCGACTTTCAATCTTGTTTCTTGTTGTATCATTACGCTTCCTCCCCTTCTGCTTTCTCGACAGCCTCTTTTTCGGCTAATCTTCGTGCTCTCGCTTCTGCGTCTGCGCCAACCTTCTCGGCTTCGTAAGCCTTATTGACGTCATCCTTTAGTTCGACAGTACCGCGCGACTTTTCGATTATCTTCACTAAGCTATAAGCTTTGGTTTTCGAAATCGGACGAACCATCTTGATTTCGACGAGATCGCCAACGTGAGCCTCGTTCTTCTCATCATGTGCAGTATATTTACGAGTTTTAGTGTATTGTTTGCGATAAAGCGGATGCGTTTCACGCGAAACGATGGAGACCGTAATGGTCTTATCACGCTTATCGGAGGTTACTGTACCTATGAGTGTGTGTGCCATTCTAGAACTCCTCTTTCTTAATTATTTTACATTTTACCGGTAACTTATGACCAGCAAGGCGTAAAGCTTCCTTTGCTTGTTCATCAGTTACATCTGCAATTTCGAACATTACAGTACCAGCCTTAACTTTTGCAACGAAGAATTGTGGTTCACCTTTACCGGAACCCATTTTTACGTCGAGCGGTTTCTTGGTTACTGGTGTGTGTGGGAAAATACGAATCCAAATCTTACCACCACGCTTAATGTAACGAGTGATAGCCTGACGTGCAGCCTCGATTTGTTTCGAATTAATGCGTTCATTGTCGAGCGACATTAAACCATAATCACCGAACGCCACGGTATTGCATCGTGTAGCGACGCCTTCGTTTTTACCTTTGCGTACCTTGCGGTGCATCGTTTTCTTTGGAAGTAAAATAGCCATATTATTTCTCCCCCTTATAGATCCAAACTTTAACTCCTACGATACCAGCAATTGTTGGTGCATGGTGACAATGGAAGTCGATGTCAGCGCGAAGTGTATGTAGAGGAACTGAACCCTCAATAAACTTTTCGCGACGACTCATCTCGGCGCCATTTAATCGGCCTGCGACCTCAATACGAACACCTTTTGCACCAGCATTCATGGTTGATTGTAGGGCCATTTTAACTGCACGGCGGAAATTCATACGTTTTCCAAGTTGGAAACCAACATTCTCCGCCACTAACTTAGCGTTAAGTTCCGGTTTCTTAACTTCTTCGACATTGATTCGAATTGGACCTTCGACGATTTTTTCGAGGTCTTTTTTAAGTTCATTAATACCGGCGCCTTGCTTACCGATTACAGCACCCGCCTTTGCGGTCAAAATCGTAATCGTGGTAAGATTCGCAGAGCGTTCGATACTAACACGCGCAATGGTTGGGCGAGCTTTAAATCGCTCTTCAATCAAATTGCGGATCTTATCGTCTTCGACTAGCCAGCGACGAAAATCTGCTTTCCTCGTAAACCATTTTGAGGACCAGTCTTTACTGACCTGGAGACGGTAAGAGATGGGATTAACTTTTTGACCCATATTACTTTTTCTCCTCTTTCTTCTTAGCTTTCTCTTCGCCGGCGACCTCGACGAATATATTACTTGAAATCTTTTCAAACGGTAAAGCACGACCACGAGATGCTGGTTTATAACGGCGCATCCTGGTTCCGCTCGTTACCGAGATTCTAGAAATCCGAACTGTCTTCGGATCAATTGTAGCTTTCGTATTATTTAATAAATTCGCATTTGCAGATTCGACTGCTTTTAAAACTGCTTTTGCTGCGCGACGTGGAGTGTTCTCCAAGATAACTACAGCATCGGCGACATATCGATCGCGAACCAAACTTGCTACAATACTAGTTTTTCGTGGTTGCGAATCGATGCCTTTTTCATATGCACGAGCAAATTGTGTAGCCATGATTAATTCTCCCCTTTCGCGGCTGCAGCTTCAGCAGCTTTCTTACCACCATGTCGTTTAAACTTACGAGTTGGTGCAAACTCACCGAGTTTATGACCAACCATATTCTCTGAAATATAAATCGGGACATGGACTTTACCGTTATGAACGGCAATCGTTCGTCCGACCATTTCCGGAGAAATTGTCGACTGTCTCGCCCAAGTTTTAATCACCGTACGATCTTCAGAAGAAAGTGCGGCAACTTTCTTAGCGAGTTTATAGTCTACAAACGGACCTTTCTTAAGACTCCTAGACATTATTTCCTCTTTCCTTCGTGACGACTACGCACGATCATTTTATTAGTTTTCTTATTATGACGAGTACGATAACCCAAGGTTAATTGTCCCCAAGGCGTTCTTGGCGCCTTACCAGAACCGTGACGGCCACCATCACCACCACCGTGTGGGTGATCCGTTGCGTTCATTACAACACCACGTACAGTCGGACGAATACCTTTACGACGACGTCGTCCAGCAGCGCCGACTTTTACGTTTTGATGTTGTAAGTTCGAAACTGTACCAATTGAAGCTTCACAAGACAGAAGAACTTTTCTAAATTCTCCTGAAGGCATCTTAAGAGTTGCATAACCATCCTCTTTTGCCATTAACTGTGCGCTTGCTCCAGCTGCTCTTACCATTTGAGCGCCTCTACCAGGAGTTAATTCAATCGCGTAAACAAACGTACCGACTGGAACATTTTCGAGAGGCATCCTTGATGAATCCTCAACCTCGATTTCTTTACCAGTCTTAAAAGTAGTTCCTTTAGCCATTTTGGTATCAGCGAGAACGTAATAATATGTACCATTCTCATCCTTAACGCGAGCAATTCTTGCGCTACGATTTGGATCGTATTCGATTTCTTCAACTGTAAATTTTGAATTATCTGGTAGGTTATACGTCATGATACGATAGTGTCTTTTAACACCACCGCCACGATGACGAACCGTAATTCGTCCCTGATTATTCTTGCCGGCTTGTTGTTTCTTTGCTTTTGTCAAAGACTTTAAAGGCTTTTTGGTCGTAATTTGATCATAGTCTTCAGTCGTCTTTTGGCGTTGCGCCGGTGTAGTCGGGCGATATGCTTTAATTGCCATTATTTATTCTCCTTACCTGCATTCTTGTCTGCCTTTTTGGCATCCTTTGCGCTGGTTTTATCTTCAGGCTCTTCAAATACTTTGATCGAATCGCCCTTCTTTAATTTAACGTATGCATATTTCTTATCTTTACGATAAGTAGTTCCAGGATAAGCATGCTTACCTTTACTAAATTTAGTTTTCTTACCCTTACGAGTTAAAGTTCGAACATCAGTTACCGCAACTTTAAACTCTTCCTCAACCATCTTAGCAATTGCTTGCTTCGAAGCTGATTTTTCAACTGGGAAAACATAAATTCGGTTAGTTTGTTCTAAATAACTCTTTTCAGTAGCCCTAGGCTCCAAGAGGTTTAGTTTGATATCGCTTTTAATGTCCGCCATCTTACTTCTCCTCTCCTAATAACCAACTTTTAGTCGCTTCAAGTGCGCCTTCTGAAAAGACAATTGCGTCGGCATTCATAATGTCGAAAACATTAAGATAAGTCGCGCGGACCAACTTTACGTTGGGTAAATTGTTTGTTGAACGCAAAACTTCTGGAGTTTTTTCTGCAGCAACCGCAAGTACGTTTTTACCTTCAAGCTTCAAATCTTTCAAGACTTTTGCCGCGTCTTTTGTCTTACCGGTTAACTTTACTGCTGAATCTAATACAAAGACTGCTTTTTCTGCATTCTTCATAGATAATGCTTGGCGAATCGCAAGCAACTTAGAACTTTTAGAAAGTTTCTTCGTAAAGTTTTCGTTACCAGTTCGGCCAAATGCAACACCACCATGGCGCCAAATCGGGTTCCTTGTTGAACCGAAACGTGCACGACCAGTTCCCTTTTGCTTCCATGGTTTTTTACCACCACCAGAAACCTCACCGCGTTTTAATGTTTTTGCATGTGAAGAACGAGAGTTAGCAAGATATGCATCATAGGCTAACTTCACTAGCTCGTGATTTTCAACGGTAAGGCCGAAAATATCTTTATTCAAAGTAGCCATATTACTCCTTTCCCTCCACGCTTACGACGCCTTTTCGTGGTCCAGGAACTGCTCCTTTAAGTCCGATTAAATTATTTGCAGCATCTATATAAGCAACTACTAAATTCTTTACCGTGACTTGATCGTGTCCCATACGACCAGGCATTCTTTTACCTTTAAATACTTTTTGTGGGTACATTGAACCAATAGAACCAACACGGCGGATATTTCCCTTGAAACCGTGAGTATTACGTGATTCATTGAAATTATGTCGTTTAACCGTACCAGCAAATCCTTTACCTTTTGAAATACCAGTAACAGTAACCTTATCCCCAAGTTTAAAACTTTCGACCGTGATTACGTCGCCAAGCTTTATACCTTCCGGAATTTCCTCAACACGGAATTCCTTCAAAACCTTAGGGTTAATATTTTCACCAGCCTTTTTAACATGGCCAGTAACCGACTTGCTCAGATTCTTACCCTGACCATATCCCACTTGCACAGCGTTATAACCATCGGTTTCGACAGTTTTAATCTGAGTCACTGTGGCGGGCCCAGCTTGGAGGATTGTAACCGGAGTCACAACGCCATCGTCGCCGATAATCTGGGTCATACCAATTTTGGTGCCGAGAATGACTTGCATTCCTATCCTTTCCTTTATTTTGTTTAATTTATTCCACTCTACGCCCCTGTAAGGCGTTATGTGATTTTTACTTTTGTACACTAAGTAAAAATACACTATTAAAACTAGACTTTTAGGCTGGTTTCCTGTTCGGACCTCTCCTTATGTCTAGATAACTTCCTCATTTTATCACACTCCCTGAAAAAATGCAAGAAAAATCCCCGACCTGTTAGGTCGAGGATTCGCTGAGGAGGAGGTGAACTTTTTCTTCTCCCGTAAACAGGAGATAATAGTTATGCCAGCCACCAGCGTTGACCCGGATTAAATCCGGTACTTTTTCTGCGGTTTCGCGTCGGAACTGATTCAGGCTCAGAGTGCCAATCTTGGAAAAGCTCTTTGCGAGAATCGGAAAATGCAACCCGTCTGTAATTTCGTCGTCGCCCCATATGGAACCTTCGATAACACAAGGTTCGATGACCTCATATTCGGACATCAGCGGATTCCTCAAGAATGAGATCAACTCCGCCACGGTTCTAGAGGAAGACGAGCAAGCTCGCCACTCTCTAATCATCGGATAAGACAACTTTGCGAAGGTTTGCATCTGCTGTTGCATAAATAGTCCCCCAGTCTAAAAGTACTTTCGTAGCAAAGCCACTCCTCTCATTATAGCACAAAAAATATAAAAAGTCAAATAAACATTATTGGTTTTCTAAAAATGACTCTATAAAACCATCAATTTTCCCATCTAAAACCGCCTCCGGATCAGATTCCTCGTAACCCGTACGAGTATCTTTGACTAATCTATAAGGTTGTAAAACATAATTTCGGATTTGCTGACCCCAACCCGCCGATTCGCCCGCCCTAAGTTCGCCAATCGTAGCCGCATGCTGTTCTAGCTGCATCTGTGCCAACTTACCTCTAAGAATTTCCATTGCCTTCTCTTTATTCTGGAGTTGCGAACGCTCGTTTTGAATCGCTACGACCGTGTTCGTTGGTATATGAGTAATTCGGACCGCCGAATTAGTTGTGTTTACTGATTGGCCACCATGTCCACCCGAATGGTAAACATCAATCCTTAAATCCTTATCATCTATCTGAACCTCAGTGTCCGCTTTTATCACAGGCAAAACCTCAACGAGCGCAAACGATGTTTGGCGAAGATTCTGGGCATTAAATGGCGATAGCCGCACTAAACGATGTACTCCATGCTCTGATTTTAGGAATCCGTAAGCATTAGGGCCAGATACTTCATAAACCGCAGTTTTTATTCCAGCTTCCTCGCCAGCTACACGTTCTAGCGAAGTTGCTTTAAAGCCTTTCTTTTCGAAGAATCTTAAATACATCCTTTCTAGCATCCCAGCCCAATCCATTGCTTCGGTTCCCCCCGCCCCGGATGTAATTCTCAAAATAACATCTTTAGCATCATAAGGCCCTTGGAATCGTAAAGCTTTTTTGAGCTCAGCTAACTGTTTTTCCATTTCTTCAACTTGACCGTTGATCTCTTCTTCTAAACTATCGTCCGTGATTTCAATTAACTCGCTTAAATCGGTAATCTGAGTCTTAAGTAACTCCCATGGCTGAACTTCTTCTTGAAGTCGGGCCAGCTCCTGGTTCTTTTCGGTTGCCTTTTCAACGTCTCTCCAAATGTCTGGATCTGCCACTTCTTTCTCTAAACTAGAAAGTTGTTTTAGCTTCTCGTTAATCGTTAGTCTTTCCCAGACCTTCAAAAAATCTTCCTTTAAAACAGACAACCTTTTTTCTAAATCCTTCATAAAACCATTATACCATCTCCCGCATGAAATAGAGGACCCTATAGAAAAAGCCCCAAAAGGGGCTAATTCTATTGTGTGAGATGCCAGGCAAGGTTGCTCGAATTGAATTCGAGCGTCATCCTTTCCCGACCAACGAGCACATCGAAGATATGTAACGCGACTCCTCCGACGAACCGAATTTGGGTTCGAAGAAGCTCCGTTACCTCGGTCTCGCTCTCCCCTTGTCGCCTAAAAGAAAGTGGCTGACAGGGTGTCATCTCGTAACCGAAAAGTGCCATTACTTCGACACGCTCTTTATTGTTTTTGTTAAAGTTTTTCATATAGACTCCTAAATTAATTAATAGAAGTCATCTATGTGAGCCTCTTTTTTATTGGCTCATAGCAGGGGGCATAAATGACGATACCCAGTGCCTTAAACTTTTCTCGAAGCCAGTGACCTAAGTATAGCTCGAGTACTTTCATTATAGCACAAAACCCCAACCTAAATCGGGGTTTTGAATCTGTTAAATTATGCTATGCTATAATAAAAACATGGACGATATCAAAAAAGAACTTCCGCTAGACACCCCAGAGACAGAGCCCGATGTAGATATTGTTTCCGAAAAACCTGACTTTGTTAAAACAATCGAATCATTTGACGTTCATAATCTAACCCCCGAAAATATCGAATTCATGACTAACGTAATCCAGGATTATTTTCGTGAATATTTCCCGGTAAGACCCGATTTGCTTGACCAACTCCCAAGTCGAATTGTTGTTCAAAACGCCGATAGCTATAGAAAAACCCATGAATCAATAGAAGACAATCCGAAAATAGATATATCAGAAATGACTGGCTTCTATAATTCAAAACTCAATAAGATATTTATCAATGCAGATATCCACGAAACCGCCGGGAGCTTGTTTTCAACTATGTTCCATGAAAGCCTTCACTTCGTTAGCGTAGGAAATGGAGCGGGTTTTTCTGGTGGTCATTATCTTTGTCCAGATGTAATAAACGAAACCGATGAACTATATACCTTAGTCGGGATTGGACAACATACTCTATCCGAAGGAACGACGCAGATAATCACCTTAAGAAGCGTCCTAGGCGATATGGGCTTTGACGAACATGAACAAATGTTTGGATATGGACCAGAAATTGAAATAATGAATACAATTTGGCAACCTATCGATACGTCCGAAATGTTACATGCCTATTTCGAAATGTCAATGGAAGATTTAAGGATTCATATTGAAAGTATCCTAAAACTAAACGAAGATAATGAAGAAATTGACGATGGAGAGCCTAATGGCCTATTTGCAGGCAGTCTTGTCAACCTAGGCGAAGCAATGAATTATTTGGAAGAAGCGCTAAATAATGAAAATCCGAAAAAAGATCTTGCAGAAATATTCACGGACGCCCGCCATGCCGTAGGTTATTACATCGTCCGTAGACACAAAGCCAATAATATTCCCCTAAGCCAAGAAGAAATCGAGAGATTTAATGATTATCTAGAGCCATTTATAAATGAGGAGAAAGAAAATGTTTAATAATATAACAGAAGAAATGATCCTAAGCCTAAATCCTCTCGAACTAAGATGGTATAGCTATATCAAACAATCCATTAATAAAAATGTCGTGACATCGCCACTAGTTGTTAAACGGTTTTCCGACCTATCTTTCTCGCTCGCAAGAAAAAGCATGAAAACGAATTCCGAAATCAAAATCGCCGAACAACTGCTCGAAATCTTCAATCATTATCTGAATTCGTCGCTTATTAGCATAGACACAAAGAACAAAATGGCTGCTTTGATCGGCGAAACAAAACTTGATTTCTACTACGCGAGCGGCAACCATGACATCTCCAGTCTCCGCCTTTCTCGTTTCCTAATAACCAATAATTAATATTTGACAATTAAAATATTTATGTTAAAATAATATTCATGAACATCTGGGAAAGCCTTAAGAAACCTTTTTTAATTCTTGCGCCAATGGAAGGCGTGACAGATATTGTTTTTCGTCAGGTAATCGCTTCGGCTGGTCGCCCAGATTTATTTTATACGGAATTTACTAACGTTTCGTCTTACGCCTCCGAAAAAGGTCGCGCAAACGCCCTCGAACGGCTCGAAACTGCCCCTACCGATTCCCCGATCATTGCCCAAATTTGGGGTAAAAACCCTGAACATTTTTCGGAAACTACCCAGGCGCTTGAATCGTTGGGTTTCTCTGGAATTGATCTTAATTTCGGTTGTCCTGATAAACATGTTAATAAGGCTGGCGGTGGCGCCGCTATGATTAAAACTCCTGAGCTAGCCGTCGAATGCTTTAGAAATGCTGTAAAATCAACTAACTTACCCGTTTCAATCAAAACCCGCCTCGGTTGGTCTAATGTTGAAGAATATAAAACCTGGCTCCCGACTCTTCTTGCCGAGCATCCTGCTGCCTTGACAGTTCATCTTCGCACGAAAAAAGAGATGAGTAAAGTGCCGGCTCATTATGAACTGATTTCTGAAATTATTAAGCTCCGTAACGAGATTAGCCCCGAAACAAAACTAATCATTAATGGCGACATTAAAAATCGTAGACATGCCCTCGAATTACACGAACAATATCCTGAGGTTGACGGTTTTATGATTGGTCGTGGCGTTTTTGAAAACCCATATTGTTTCACTACTCACGAACCAACGAAAGATGAACTGATAAAGCTTTTAAAAATGCATTTGGACTTATATGAAGAATATGAGAAAACCCATTCTCATATTCCCTATGAGGCATTGAAACACTTCTTTAAAATATATATTAATAACTTCCCTGGAGCGAAAGATTTTCGCGCGAAGCTCATGGAAACTCACTTCGTTTCTGAAGCCCGTGAACTAATCGAAAATCTCTAAGCTTATCCTTGACTTCTCTGGCCATTATATTATAATAAAACAAGCACTTTAAAAAAGGAGGTCATGTAAATGATCGATGTAGACCAAGAACTGATGTCGAAAAAACTATCCGACATTACGGTTGCGGAGTTTTGTTCGCTGTTTGAAGCATGCTTGTCGTATTGCGCCACGAACGATTTTTTCATGCCGGAAGAGATGCCCTCGGCAGCCTCTATAAAAGAAGTAATCCGTAACACAGATTTTGATGGCTATGTCGCCAAAAGAACGACTATCTTTTGGCTCGCTAAGTATGCTATCAAATACCAGGGATATCTGGAACAGTCTTCCGCCTCACTAGGTAACGGTACGGGAGGCATGCTTAAGACTAGAATTGACCTGGCGAATGTTTCGAAGAAGAAACTAAATCTGTTGCATTGTAAACAGTGCATAAGAGATAAAATTGGCGAAATCGTTCTTAGTCAAGGATACGAACTCCTTGACTAACTCCTCCTTCTCCCCCGGCCTACGGGCCGGGGGCTTTTTATGCTATAATAATCTTATGAAAATCGCATTATTAGGTTACGGTAAAGAGGGGAAATCCGCCGAAAACTATATAAAAACCCATTTTAATAGTCCAGAAATCGATATTTTTGAAAATTTTACGCCTGAAGAAATCCGCGAAAAAGATTATTCATCTTATGATATGATTTTCCGTTCCCCGTCCGTCCCGCCACTAGGTCTAGAAAACGAAACCAGCGTAACTAAATATTTCTTCGACCACTGTCCTTGCAAAATTATCGGCGTCACCGCAACGAAAGGTAAAGGGACGACCTGTTCTTTTATTAAATCACTCCTGGATGCACATGGCGAAAAAGCCCATCTTGTTGGTAATATTGGCTCTCCGTCTATCGATATTTTAGATGAACTTGACGAAAAATCAGTCGTTGTTTATGAATTGTCTAGTTTTCAGCTTTGGGATCTTAAAAAATCTCCTAAGATTGCTGTTATCGGGCAGCTTGAACCTGATCACTTAAACGTCCATAAAGATTATGAAGATTATTTAGGCGCTAAAGCTAACATTACGAAGTATCAGACCGAAGAAGATTTTCTAATATATTATAAAAATAATCCTGAAACGGCTAGAATTGCTGAGTTCTCGAAAGCGAAAAAAATCCCATACCCTTTCGAAATATCTCCAGAAATAAAATCTGCGATTAAAATCCCCGGTAAACATAACGAGGAGAATGCTCTAGCGGCCATTGCTGCAGTAGCCAGTTATAAAAATATCTCACCAGACGAATATTTAAGAGATTATAAAACCGAAATCATAAAAGGGCTCGAAAGTTTTAAAGGCCTTCCGCATCGCCTCGAGTTTATTCGTGAGCTTAACAATGTAAAGTATTACGACGATAACTTTTCAACCAATCCATCTTCTACGCGTGTCGCCGTGAATGCTTTTCCTGACAGCAATCTCGTTGTCATAATTGGCGGACGGGACAAAACCAACAACGAAGATCTTCCTGAAATCTATGATATTCTAAAAGCACCGCAGATTAAAACCATTGTCCTCATGGGCGAATCTGGCCATGAATTAGCTAAAAGATACACCGACGAGCGTTTTACAGTGGTAGAATCTCTCAAAGAAGCCGTTGAAACCGCAAAAAAGAAAGCTGAAGAAAGCGCCTACGATTTTGCCGAAAAAGAGGCTATTATTCTCATGTCCCCCTCTGCTGCTTCCTTCGACATGTTCGAAAATGTCTACGACCGCGGCGACCAGTTTAAAAATTTAATCTCGTCTCTAAATTAGAAATAAAGGCTTTTTCGGTCGACGAAACCGCCGCGAAACCTTTAATTCCGCTCCCCGCAAACTCTCTAGCCAGTTCGATCATCTTAAACTTGTCAATTCCTCGAATCAAATTCGGCATATTGTCATATCGTTCAACCGTTTCATTCGTAAAGTAGCCATCCGCATAATAATCCGCAATTTGCCCAACAGTTTGCGCTCCCATCTGGAAGCGACCCAAAGCATAAGACTTTGCCGCCTCAAAATTTTCATCTGACACTTCCCCGTTTAAGGCCTTCATCAATTCGACTTGTATTAGCTCGAATAAAGCCTCGGCGTTCTCAATATTCACCTCTCCATCAAAATCCCAATACGAATTCGTCGCATTCGAGGCAATCGACGAGCCCATCCCGTAGACTAAACCGCGTTTCCTTGCTGTTCCGAAAATCTTCGAATTCGTCGTACCATTTAAGATGTGATTCAAACAATTCATAGCAAACACTTCGCTTGGCTCTAAGTGGCGCGGCGTCACGAGTGAAAACCCGAAAGTAATGTTCGACGCATCTTTTCGCCTAATCGAAACCGCCTCGCCAGAATGTAAATCCGAAAAAGGAATCTCGAACTTCTCCCCTTCTTTTAGCTCCCACTCTTCGAGCATCCGCATCAGTTTATGCTTTCGTCCTTTAATTTTTCCAGCAATGATAAAAAGCATATTCTTTGCCGTATGAGTTCTTCGGTAATGTTCACGAATATCCTTTAATTCAATATTTGAAATAGTTTTTAATCGCTCGGGTAAATCTAAAATGTCTTCGCCAACCGCTTGTTGGACTCGCGGCCATAATAACCGATAATAGTCGTTCATATATCCGGTTAACTCTGAGCGAACATTTGATTTTTCGCTCTTCAATTCATCCTCGTTAAAGCGTGGCTGACAAATCGAGACTCGCTGTAAATCCATAATTCGCTCCCACTCGAAATCAGCGCATTCAGTTTCATAACAAACCGAAATGTCACTCGTCCAAGCATTATGGTAAGCTCCATTCTTAGTAAATTCCGCTTCGAAAGCTTGTTCGTCCTTAAACTTTGCGTTAGCTCCAAACGCGAGATGCTCAACAAGATGTGGTATTTCGTAAACATCCTTATTTTTTGAGTACATCATTCCAGCGCGGAATTGAATCCGCGTCGCCATTACGCTCGCACCTGGGATATCTATGAATAAACCCTTCGCACCGTTTTTCAGAGTGATTTCTTCAACAACATGTTTCATTTTTTAGTCAGGTCTATTTGCGGCCCTTCTTTCGCGACCTCTTATGCTTTTTCGCCGATGTTTTTTTCGATTTAGCAGTGTTCTTCGTTACTGAGTGTTTCGGTGTAGTTTTCTTAAACTCATCATCTAGGTTTTTATCGCCAGCTGAAATTTCATTCACGCCACGCTCGGTTTGGCCCTCCGCCATCTTGGTGAGTTCTGACTCATATTCTTCGCCATCCGTTACGTTGTCCATCGCTGCTTCGGTCGGTGTAATCGAAAGTAGAATCTTCAAAACTTCCTCACGAAGATTTCGTTGTAAACCGTCAAATAGCTTTTGAGATTCCGAACGATACTCCACTAACGGATCCCTTTGTCCAACCGAACGCCAGTGGATGCCCTCGCGGAGATGCTGCATGTTTTCAAGATGCTGCATCCATAAGGTATCGAGTACTTTCAAATAAACTTCGCGCTCGACTTTTCGCATTATTTCGTCGCCGAACTCATTTTCCTTTTCCTTGTAGGCTTCTTCGACGGCTTCTAATGCTAATTTATAGCGCTCTTTTTCTTTTCTCTTTAAGCCGATTTCATGAATTAAATCATCATCGAAATTAAATACCGACTTAAACTCTTCATCGAAATTCTTATTAACCCGTGAAGAAAACTCTGTTAACATCTTAACTTCTTCACGCATCAAGCGCTGGATTTCTGGATAAATTTCCTCGCCGTCAAGAATCTTTCGTCGCATCATATAAACAACTTTACGATGTCTATTAATGACATTATCATATTGGACAACGTTTTTACGGGAATCGAAGTTGAATCCTTCGATGCGTTTTTGTGCTGCTTCCAAAGTTTTTGAAATCGCTTTAGTCTGGATCGGCGTGTCTTCATCTACCCCAAGACGAGTCATTAGCATCTTCACCCTATCGCCCTGGAAAATTCGCATCAAATCATCTTCGCATGAAACAAAGAACTGAGTTGTTCCTGGGTCACCTTGACGACCGCCACGACCACGGAGCTGGTTATCAACTCGTCTAGAATCGTGTCGTTCCGAACCAATCACTACTAAACCACCAAGTTCCCGTACTCCATCGCCGAGCTTAATATCTGTACCACGACCCGCCATGTTTGTAGCGAGGGTAATTGCGCCTTTTTCTCCAGCTTTTGCAATAATCGCCGCCTCACGTTCATTATTCTTTGCGTTTAGAATCTCATAAGGTAGACCATAGCTATCTAGATACCTAGCAATTTCTTCGTTGTTTGCAATCGAACCCGAACCAACGAGCACCGGTTGTCCTTTTTCATGATATTTCTTAATCTCTTCAGCTATTGCCTTCAACTTTCCGGCCTTAGTCTTATAGATTAAGTCGTCTTTATCTACACGAATAATCGGCTTATTCGGCGGAATTTGGATAACGTCTAGAGCGTAAATCTGTTGGAATTCTTCCGCCTCAGTAAACGCTGTACCGGTCATACCAGACAATTTCTTGTACAGACGGAAAAAGTTCTGGAACGAAATTGTAGCGAGCGTCATTGATTCCTGTTTTACTACAACGCCTTCTTTTGCCTCGATCGCCTGATGTAAACCTTCATTGTAGCGTCGCCCCTGCATTAAACGTCCAGTATGTTCATCAACGATGATTACCTCACCAGAATTTGTCACGACATAGTCTTTATCACGCTTAAAGATAATCTCCGCGCGAATTGCTTGCTCAAGGTGATAAACCAAACGAGTATTCTTTGTTGAATATAAATTATCAACCCCTAGAATATTCTGAATTTTTTCAATCCCCTTATCGGTCAAAGTTACCGAACGTCGTTTTTCGTCAAAGATATAGTCTTCTGGAACTAATCTCGCCGCAACTTTTGCGAATTGGTAATAAGATTCCGGGTTGTCCGCTGCCGGGGCTGAAATAATGAGCGGAGTCCTCGCTTCATCAATTAAGATTGAGTCCACCTCATCTACAATCGCGAAATTCAATTCTCTTTGACGCAAGTATTGTACTTCGCTCGTCATATTATCGCGAAGATAATCGAACCCGAATTCGTTGTTCGTACCATAAGTAATATCAGCATTATATGCTTCTTTTCGCGTTGCTGGGCGAAGATGGCGGAAACGCTCATCATCGTGTTCGTCGTTTTCGTATTCCGCATCATAGATAAACGAAGCGTTGTTAATAATTACACCAACTGAAAGCCCAAGAAAATCATAAATCGGGCCATTCCAGCCCGCATCACGTTGCGCGAGGTAATCGTTTACCGTTACGACATGCACACCACGCCCAGTTAAACCGTTTAAATAAGCCGGTAACATTGCAACGAGCGTTTTGCCTTCACCAGTTTTCATCTCGGCGACTGCGCCTTCATGTAAAACCATACCACCAATCAACTGTACATCATATGGTCGAAGGCCTAAAATACGCTTCGAGGCTTCGCGCGCAACCGCGAAGACTTCTGGTAACAAATCATTCAAAATCTTTGTATCATCTACCGGCTGACGCTTCTTTTTTGATTTATTAGTTTTTTCTTCAGTTTTTGCGGTTTTTAAGGCCTTCTCGATCTTGGCTTTAAATATTTCTGTTTGGGCCTTGAGCTCTTCGTCGCTCATTTGTTCATATTTTGGCTCTAATTTATTTATTTCTTGCGCACGCTTCCAAAGTTTCTTTAAAACTTTCTTTTGAGCATCGCCAAAAATACCCTGCAAAAACTTAGTTAAAGCGGTCTTATCCGCCAACTTATCCGTCGGTTTTTTTTCTTTCCGACTTTTATTTTTCGTATTAGACATAACAGCCTTATCAGTTTTTTTCGTCATAAGCCTCCAAACAGAATTATATACTCTTTATTTTACCATATTATTTCTTTCGAATAAAGAGCTTTCGCCAGTTTTTCTTTTGGCGATGTGGCTGGGTTTCAAGCTTGTATCTTCGAATTTGTCCAGTTAATTTTGCTTCGACTAAATCAACTCCCGCAAAAACGTTTGAACACTCATCCTTTGCTGCAATAACCTTGCCGCCAGGAATGTCCATCGCTACCGAGATTTCATATTTTTCGCCTTTACTCTTCCCGATTTCCGAAACAATAGTTTTTACTACTACATCCTTTTTCGAACCTCGTGGCAAATACTTATCGAGTTTACCAATCCTCTTCTCGACATACTTCTTGAACGACTCCTCAACCTTATAGCCATTCCCGCTAATTTCAATTTTTTCAATCATTTTTAAATCTCCTCTTTGTTATTTAGATAAGGCTTTAAAACTTCTGGAACTTTTAATTTTCCATCTGGAGTCGCATAGTTCTCAATCACAGCAACCAACGTTCTCGCCAACGAAACCGCAGTTCCGTTTAACGTATGTAATACCTCGACCGAGCCGTCTTTTCGCCTTACTCTAATATTCAAATTGCGCGCCTGAAAATCTGTACAGTTGCTACAGCTAGTTAATTCACGGTAAGTCTGATCGACTGGCGACCAGTATTCAATATCATACTTCTTTGCGGCTGGCGCTCCAAGGTCACCCGCGGCGATATTAATAATATGATATGGGATCCCTAATTCTTGCCAGATTTCCTCTTCAGTTGCTAAAATCATTTCGTGCATTTCTTTGCTTTTTTCCGGTAAACAAAAGACATACATTTCGAGTTTATTGAACTGGTGTACCCTGAAGAGACCGCGTGTGTGTTTTCCGGCCGCGCCCGCCTCTTTTCTAAAACAAGCCGATAAACCAGCATACTTCAAAGGCAAATCTTCCTCGTTAATAATTTCATCCATATGATAACCAGTTAACGGAATTTCAGCGGTTGCAATTAAGGCTAAATCTTCGCCCTCAATATAATATTCATCTGATTGATCAGAGCTACGCGGATTAAAGCCGGTTCCTTCTAGTACTTTCGAAGAAACTAAATCTGGTACTGTAATAAAATTAAAGCCTTTTTCTAATACCTTTTTTAAGCCAAACTGAATCAAGGCATTCTCAAGCAAAGCCAGCTCGTTTTTTAAGTAATAGAACTTAGCTCCAGCGACCTTAGCGCCTCTTTCAAAATCAACCCAATCTCGTGATACTGCGTAGTCAAGATGATCAACGCCCTCTTTTTTCTTCCCACCCCAGCTTTTAATCTCGACGCTACACTCTTCTCCACCAAGCGGAACATCATCGAAAATAATATTCGGAATCGCTTTAAGAGCAGCTTTTGATTCATTTTCAACCTTTACTAAATCATCCTCTAATTTAGCAATTTCTTCTTTTACTTTCTTCCCTTCTTGAGTTAAGGACTTTTCCGGTTTGCCGCCCTTCATTTTTGCCGCAATTTCATTGCGTTTGCGCCTTAGTTCCTCAACGCGGACTAATTCCTTTTTTCTTTTTTCATCTAATTCCAAGACTTTCTTGACGTTAATCTTATACCCTTTTTCCTTGACAGATTTTTCGACAAGCGAGAGATTATCTCTTATAAACTTAATATCTAACATAATATATATTATAACACATATTTTTAAAGAAAAATGAATCCCTCAGGGAAAAGTTAGGGTTGATTTTCTGTAATTTACGTGCTAAAATAAACACAAGCATTATTATAAATAAACAAGGAAGTTATTATGGCACAAGCAAAAAAGAAACAAGCAACTAGGACTGCGAAGAAACAAACTCGTAGCACCAAGACGACCCAACGCCAAGGCCAAGCTAGAGCAAAGCAATGCCGACGAACCCAGTGCAGCGATCGTGATCGCAACCATATTTATATCGTAACTGCGATGGGAATGATTACTGCTATTTTGCTTTGCGCAAATGCAATCATGATGATGGTCTAAACGATTATCCCGCCACCAAGGCAAATTTCACCATCATATATCACAGCGCTCTGCCCAGATGCAGGGCGCTTTATTTTATTCTTGAAATAAAGCGTTTCCCCATCAAACTTCGCCGGAACTAAAGGCGCCCGATGTCGCAAACGAACCAATACTTGTTTTAAAGGCAACTTCGAATACGATATCTCGGGAGACGGGTCGCTCGCGCCCGTCGTTACGGGGCGAGCGCCCTCATACTCGGTCGTAACCTCCGTAAGCTCCCTCGATATGTATTCGAATTGCCTCATGAAGACGTCTTTTAGTCTTAATTCATCGGTCCACAAATTTTCATCGTTTAAGTTTTTCGAAACATAAACGATATTTTTATCTACGTCTTTTTTAACCACATAATACGGCATTCCGTCGTTTACGACTCCTTTTTCACCATTAAGATATAAGCCATGTCTTTGTCCGATGGTATAAAACACTGCGCCCTCATGATAACCTAAAACCTTTTCACTCTCAATTTCGCGAATCTCTCCCGGTTTAATATCGATGTATTCCTTCAAAAAATCCTTCATCCCAACCTCACCGACAAAACATACTCCCATCGACTCCTTCTTATAAGCATTGTGCAAACCTTTTTCTTTCGCTAACTTCTTTACTTCAGGCTTTTTCATCTCGCCAATCGGAAAAATTGTATGAGAAAGCGCCTCTTCCGAAATCCTATACAAAAAATACGTCTGATCCTTATTCTCATCCTTGGCCCTAAACAAGAGTGGGCTTGAGACCTGTTCATTCTGAAGCGTAAAGTTTTGCCCCAAGTCTTTATCCGTGGTACATGCGAGAACAATGCCTTTTTCGCGAGCATTTGCGACAACGGGAGCAATCGCCGAAGCGAGCCCCGTGACGACGGGCGCGAGCGAGGAAGCGAGCGAAAAAGGTATTGCTCTCGCGTAGTGTCCAGTGGCGATAAAATCAGCCCCTCTTTCCATCGCTTTTTCATAAAACAGTTTAAACTTAATTTCCTGATTACACATAATATCGGGATTAGGTGTATTCCCTTTTTTAAATTCGTCAAGCATGTATTCTACGACTTTTTTGCGATAATCCTCTTCAAAATCCCAGACCTCAAACGGAATTCCGAGCTTAACGGCGACTCTTTTTGCATCAGCCAAATCTTCCGCCCATGGACACTTCATGCCAGGTAAATCCCGCGACCAATTCTTCATGTAAACGCCGACAACATTATAACCCTGTTCTTTTAAAAGCAAGGCCGAAACTGAGGAATCTACCCCTCCGCTCATACCGACGTAAACTGTTTTCATTAAAAATATTATAACATAAATATCCTTAAAAATAAAACGCTAAACTTTGTTAAAAAAAATTATGCATATGCTATAATAAAAAATAAGCGTATTGCGCCCTATTTGGCGTATGCGTATAGAGCATTAAAGGGAGTTTATTTGAGGAAAAGACATCAAATCATCTTTGGTTTGATCTTGGCCTTAGTGGCTCTAATAGGCGGACAAACAATTTTTGCTACGCCAGTTTTTGGTGTCACAGACGCTTCAATCACTATCAACATTAGCCAACCTCTATCCCTTAATCTTATGCCGGGAACCTTTGACTCGACCTCTCAAAACGTTATTATCACGACCACTAATTATACCGGTTATACAGCACAATTAACTAACCCAAACAACTCAACCGACCTTGTTAATACTACTAATAGCTCGCTAGTGATTCCGACGATTACTTTACCACAAGGGTCAAGTTCAATTACTCAAAACCAATTCACTAGTGGCTATGGCCTTAGCACCGACGGAACAAACTACGTTCCTGCCCCAACTTCAGCAGTTGGTCTTTCGCTTGGTGATCGAAACTCGGCCGGAACTGGAACTCATAATATATATCTTGGAGCCCTCACGAGTGTTACTACAACCTCCGGCACCTACACAAAAACGTACACTATTGTAGCGTTAGCTAATGACCCGCAGTACTCAATTACATATAACGCCAACGCAGGTACAGATACCGTAACCAACATGCCGAGCAATCAGCCTATTACATCTACAACTGCTAGCACAATTACCTTATCTAATAATGTCCCCGCTCGTGACTATTACACATTCCTTGGTTGGGACACTGATCCTACTGCAACTACCCCGACTTATCCCACTGGCAATACTAACACTATAACAATCGAGCCGACCCAGTCTAATGCTGCTATGCTTTATGCGATTTGGGGAGAAACTGGCGATGTGAAAATTACTAGCGTTTCCTATGTCTCCGGTATTAATGTGAGTGGCACCCCGCAACCAACCGTCGATAGTAATGGTGATATAAATTTTGATCTGACCTTTTTAGGCGGGCTAGATAATACCGATACGCTTCAGGCGACCTATCGATTAACCGTAACTAATACTACACCAAGTAATTATTCCTTTACTCCGCCCGCATCTAATTTGAAATTAAGAATCTCGCCAACCGAAGTTCGCGACATATCTTATGAATTAAGTGGAATATCTGTCGGCGACACTATTACAGGAAGAGGTGGTACGCGTACCTTCAATATCATTCTCACCGCCGATTACGTTTCGGGCTCACATAGCGCCGAAGGTGGCATCGAAGTTGAACCAGTTAGTCAATCTACTCCAAGTATGGTCGGCAGTATTTATGGTAGTAATACCGGTGATCTTTCTGGCAATAACACTTTAACTTCGTTCCAAATCAGTGTTGAAAGCACCTTTGACGAATCTAATACCTTCACAATCAACTCGCTCAGTTCTGATTTTGAGATTGTGGACTCTAGCGGTAACTCGCTAGGCGCTCAAACTATCGCTGCTAATACGACCAATACCTATACTTTCTATATGAAAAAGACCAGTGGCGCTAAATTTGCTTCAGAAACAGCGTCCGCTGGGATTACGATTTCCTATAATAGTACATACACAAACGTCGGCGAGGTTAAAATCACAGTCGACAAGGACCAGTCTTACGTCGATAGCCGAGCCCCGACTATTAGCGAAGTGAAGATAACGAGGAATAAAACCGTAGATGGCGAAGCGACCTTAACTTGGTCTGGGACGGATAATGTCGGTGTAGCTAGCTACGGGATTTATAAATGTACTAATTCTTGCGACACCATGATTCCGGTAAGTGGCGTGACTAATTCGTATACTTTCTCGAATCTAGGAGATGGGTCGTATTCCTTTGTAGTAGTAGGTTTCGACGACGAACTTAATACCGCTACTCAGAACGAAATTAACGCTGCTCGTACGAGCACGAGTCCAGGCCCCGCTTCGGGTACTGGTAGTGTTTCGCTTAGCTGGTCATATACCGTGCAGTATAGCATAAATAATGGTGGCATGTCGGGTACAACTGGCAGCCCGATAAGAGCGGGCGGGTCGTGGGAAGGCACCATTACTGCCAATAGTGGCTATAGACGTCCAAATGCGAAAAGCGATATTACGGTTCTCATGGATGGTCAAAACTACACCGGATTTAGTTACGACACCTCAACTTATAAAGTCACAATTACTGGTGCATCCGGCAATATTTCAATCTCCGCTGACCTCGAAGAAACCTGTCTCATCGCCGGTACTCTCATTCCAGTCCTAGACGAAGAGGGTCACGAAACCACCAAGCCTATTGAAGATATAACCTATAAAGATCTTGTCAAAGTCTGGAACCACGAAACCGGCACTATCGACTATAAACATCCAGCTCGTATCGAAAAAGCTTCGCAAAAAGAGTATTACCAGCTAGCTACTCTCGAGGATGGAACAACTCTAGGTACCTTTGGCTGGCATGGCGTATTCGATGTGAACGCCAATCAATTCATTTCGGTAGACGATCCTTCTAACTTCCATCCTGGAACCGTTATCTATAAGGTCGAAGGAAATCAATTGGTCGCCGTTGCTGTTGAAAAAATCGAAATCATCGAAGAAGAAGTTATGGTCTATCATCTATTGTCGAGCCAGTATTATAATGTAGTCGCAAATGACATCTTAACCACGGACGGCTTCGTTCTCACCTCGAACTTCTACGGCTTTACGGACACTAACATCATGTGGCCGGAAGCTAGAAATGAATTCCTCTCTCATCCAGAAAACCTCTATACTTACGAAGACTTCGAAGATATCGGTATACCGCTTCGCATGTTTAACGATTTGCGCTTGCGTGAGGCTTCATACCTCCAAAGATACGGCATCACTCTCGACATGTTCAAGCATTATCTCCTCACTCAAGGAGTCATGAGCGGCATGGTCCCGTACGACGATGAATAAATAAAAACAACATAAACATTTCCAAAAATAAAGCATTAAAACGGCCCGTCTTGTGTTATTATAAAAATAAGCGCATTGCGCCCTGTTGTGCATTGTGTAGAGTATTTAAGGGAGCATTTTTGAAGAAAAGACGACGAATCATCTTTGGCTTAGTCTTAGCTTTAATAGCTCTAATAGGCGGACAAACAATTTTTGCTACGCCGGTTTTTGCTGTCACGGACGCTACGATTTCAATTAGCATCAATCAATCCTTATCTCTTTCCCTAATGCCTGGGACTTTTGGCTCAACTTCTCAATCCATTAGCGTAACCACTACTAATTACACCGGCTATACCGTCCAGCTCACTAATTCCAACAACTCAACCGATTTAGTCAATGGTAGTAATAGTAATTACACCATTCCTACCATTACTTTGCCGCAGGGCTCAAGCTCTATTACACAAAGTCAATTTACTAGTGGTTATGGTCTCAGTACAGACGGAACGAATTATGTTCCTGGTCCAACATCGTCTTCTAACATCTCACTTGGAAATAGAGATTCTGCCGGTACTAGCTCCCATAGTCTTTACTTCGGAGTCTTACCCGCAGTAAACACTATGGCAGGTACTTACACAAAATCATACACTATCATAGCCATAGCTAACGATCCACAATATTCAATCACTTACAATGCTAATGTAGGCAACGATACTGTTACTAATATGCCAAGCAATGTTTCTACTACCACTTCTAGTACTGGAACCGCTACAATATCTAGTACTGTTCCAACTCGCTCCGGTTATACATTCCTTGGTTGGGATACTAGCAGCTCTGCTACTACACCAACCTACGCTACTGGCAATACTAACACCATCACCTTGGAACCTACCCAAGCTAATGCGATTACGCTTTATGCGGTATGGGGTCCTTCTACTAGAATTATTCATGATACGACCACAACGGTTTATTCCCCGTCTGCAGTCCCTGCAGGCTATACAGTTTACTTCGATAATCCAAATATCGAAGGTAATCCAATAGTCACCGCTGACGATAACGGAAAGATTGTTTCTTTTGAATATACTAATATAAGCACAAATGGCATTAGTTTCACGACTGGCCATACTCTCAATACTGGCATTATTGCATTTGATGATACTGGCTTTACGATTCATCTAGTAATCAAAATGAACCCAAGGGATAATGCCGGCAAAAGACTAGTCTCGGCTTTCCAACAAAATAGTGGTAGTTCAAACTATTCTGGATTTACTTTCTATTGTTATAGTAATCAGTACTTCTACCTTGATGCTTCAAACTCTGCTTCTATTACCGGAACGAGCTTTGGCACTCATATTAATAGTAGTGGCTGGCGAGTTCAAAACAATCAGGAACAAACATTTACCCTAGACATTACTTATACTCCAGCGCCAAATAAAAGTATTTCTGCAACCTTCACGCCAGTTCGTTCTGGCAGCAGTAGTTTTAGTAGCAATGATACTAATACGATGAGCTATATTCCTGATAGTTTATCGAACGCTACCATTATCCTAAGCGGTAACGGTATTGCGAATAATACCTCGAAAGATTTATCAAACGCAGTAGTCTACGAATTTAGTGTCACTAAGAACACGCAGTAATTCTAGCGCACTCTGTTTTAACTACGTCGTTAATAATCTTAGCAGCTTCATGTATTTGTTTTTCGTCGTTCGTCTCGCCGAATGTAATCCTTAACGAACCCGCGATTTGTTCGTCAGTTAGCCCAATCGCCTTTAAAACGTGTGATTTTTCGCCTTTAGAAGCAGCGCAGGCCGCTCCAGTCGCTACGTAGACCCCCTTTTCTTCAAGAAGGAACACTAATCGTTCCGCATCTATACCATTATAGCATAAAACAACAAAATTGTCAAGCGAGTGCTTTTTGTTGATTAATTCGTACCCCTGTAATTCGGTCAGTAAAATCTTTCGCCAGCTAGCATATTTTTTCCGATTCCCGTTCAAATGTTCCTTCGCAAGCTCAACTGCTTTAGAAAACCCGATGACTCCCGGAACGTTTTCAGTTCCACTCCTTAGTCCATTTTCCTGTCCACCACCATAAGTTAACGGTTTTAATCTCGCTTCGTGCGAAACATATAATGCTCCGACCCCCTTCGGGCCGTAAACCTTCGCCGCGTTTAAAGTCAACAAATCAATCCCAAGTCTCGCGACATTTATATCCAATAAATTCAAGGCTTGCGATGCGTCAGAATGTAACAATAACTGTGTTTTAATTCCGCGTTTCATTCGATCTAGCTTAGCTTCGCGGATAATCCCAGCAATTTCCGCCATCGGCTGTATCGTCCCAAGCTCATTATTAGCTAGCGAAACTGAAATTAACTGCGTCTCATCCGTGATCTTACTTCTTAAATCTTCCAAATCAATCAACCCCGACGGTAAAACTTTAATCACCGTCCCGCCATACTGCTCCGCCACTCGCCTCACCGAATCATGCTCGGTTGCAAGATATAAGACGGAGCAAATGTCCCGACTCGGCGCATTTCGGAGCGCGGCAGCGCGAGAATTAGCGCGCTCGCCCTGTGGCGACAGGCGCGAGCGACGCGGCGCCGAGTGGGACATTTGTCCGTCTATTAGGATTGTAAACGCAAGATTATTCGCTTCAGTCGCTCCGGCAGTAATAACAAGATCGGACGCTTTGGCTCCTATCGCGTGCGCAATCACGCCCTTAGCTTCCTCGTAATCATGTGCCACCTTTTTCGCCGGTAAATACGCCGCTGACGGATTAAAAAAATCAATCGAAAAATAAGGCTCCATTGCTTTTAGAACCTTCTCATTGACTGGTGTCGCAGCCGCATGATCAAGATATATCATAAAAATATTATAACATAAAGTCGATAAAAATAAAAATGCTAAATAACCGAACTAAAATTACCGGCGTGATATAATTTAAAAAAAGGAGGTCTAGTGAAAAGGTGTTTTGATGCCAGAAAGTATTTAAAAATCCAGAAAAAGAAGATTAATGAGCGAATCCGAATGTTCGATAAACTTTATCTCGAATTCGGCGGAAAACTGATTGATGACCAACATGCCGCTCGTACTCTCCCCGGCTATCTCCCCGACCTCAAAATAAAACTACTTCAAGAATTTAAAGACCGCGCTGAGGTGATTTTATGTATCAACGCCGACGCAATTGAAAAAGCTAAGATTCGCGCTGACCATATGATTACCTACGAAAGCGAGGTTTTAAGACTAATCGAGTTTTTGCGAAGCAAAGGCATTACGGTTAGTTCCGTAGTAATAACTCTCTTTAATGGGCAAAAGAAAGCCGAAGATTTCGCAAGAAAACTCAAAGATTATAAAGTTGAAACCTATTTTCATACTTTTACAAAAGGCTACCCGACAGATGTCGATACGATTGTTTCCGATGAAGGGTATGGCGCGAATCCTTATATAAAAACTACAAGGCCACTTGTGATTGTTTCTGCTCCTGGTCCTGGCTCCGGAAAGCTCGCAACTAGCCTTTCGCAACTTTACCATGAAAGTAAACTGGGTAAGAAAGTTGGCTATGCAAAATTTGAAACCTTCCCTGTCTGGGATTTGCCCTTAAAGCATCCGGTCAATATCGCCTACGAGGCGGCAACCGCGGATTTAAATGATAAGAACATGATTGATAATTTCCATCTTGAAAAATACGGTATTTCGGCGGTTAATTACAATCGCGACCTCGAGACTTTTCCGGTCTTAAAAGAGATTTTAACCCGCATTTCTGGCAAGAGCATTTATTATTCTCCAACCGACATGGGCGTTAATGTGATTGGTCAGTGTATTACCGACGACGTAGCTGTTAAAAAAGCGGCCAAAGATGAAATCATCCGTCGCTATCTCCGCGCCCTGACTGATCTAAAAAAAGGTATTGTTGGTGAAGAGGTTCCGGAGAGGATTAAGATGCTGATGAACGAGTTAAACATATCCGAAGACGACCGCCCAGTCATCAAAAAAGCCGAAGAAAAACGTAAAAAATCTGGCGACAAACCAAGCGCTTGCATGAATGTTGGTAAAAAATACATTGTCGGTAGAAAAACTGATTTTCTTTCGCCAGTTTCGAGCACCTTTATTAATACGATAAAAACTCTAACCAGGATTCCAGACGAAGTAGATTTAATTGCGCCAGAAATATTAAAACCAATTCTCGAGATTAAGAACCGTGTTTCAAATTTTGCTAAAAAACAGCTCAACCTCGACGAAGTTTTACTTGCGCTTTCAATCTGTGAGACTACAAACCCGACAGTCAAAAAAGCCTTAGAAAGCCTCGAAAAACTAAATGGCGCTGAACTTCACGCGACCCACCTAATCCCCGACGACGAGCTCGTCGTCCTCGCGAACCTCGGGATCAACGCTACTTGCGGGACTGAACTTGATCTCGGTTGAGTCGTCTTTGATAAGAATTAGATTACCGTCATTAATTCTGTACTCGAACTCGTCATTTAGAGTATAGAGCCAATTCGTCTCAATTTTGATTTTATTATCGTTAATTGCCCAAATAAAATCATAACTATTTAAGTTGTCGTTAGTAGTCAATTTTCCTTTTCCTATCTCCGTAAACTTCCATATTACGCCAGGTTCATCTTCTCTAACCCAATTATCAACTGAAATTAGATATTCCCCGTCTTGGAGCGAAGAACTTTTTATCAAATCAAGAATCAAAAAAACTACGCCAACGATGAGCGTAATTATACCGATAACGAAAACAATAATTGAGATAATTTGTTTCTTCTTCATAACCCCATTTTAGCAATAGAGTTTTGTTTTTACAAGTTCAAGATATCTTTTAGCGGCGTTCCTAAAATTCTCCAATTCAGCTCCTTCGAGCTTCTCGTAGTTTTGGCCAGCTACCTTCTTATAGACCCCGGCCGGTCTTACTTCGTAACGAATCGTCATATCTTGTGGTATGCCGAATGGATCAACCCAATCTTCATGCCAAATCCAAACGTTATCGCGATTTTTAAAGAATTCACGTTGATGTCCAGTCGGAACGGGGCCAAAAATCGTGCGCCCAAGTGCTGACTCGGCATTAATCAAGTCTTCATAGCTGAGCTTATTCGAATACAAATCGTTTTTTAAAAACAAGGCCTTGTTTAAGCCTGGTACAGATTCTAGCAATTTCTTGAACGACATCTTTCAATCTCCTCAGAAATACTGTTTAACTCTTGGTAAATTTTAAAACTTTCATCAGTTGCCTCAAAATTATAGGCCGGCTTTTTACCGAAAGACGGAATCTTAAATGTTTGTTTATCCTCATCCATACCTTAATTATACCACGAAAAGCTTAATTAGTCAATCTAAACAGATTATTTGCGTTGTCTGTTGTTGTCTTAGCTATATCATCTACCGGTATCTCTAACTTCGTAGCTAACCAACTTGCAATATCTGCAATATATGCCGGTTCGTTAGTCTCTCCACGATGTGGGGTTGGGGCTAAAAAGGGCGCATCCGTCTCGAGTAGAATCCGCTCTAGTGGCGGAGTTGGCAAAGTAGAATAAGTTGCTAGTCCATTTACGCCGACATAAAAATCTGTTTCGTTTAAAATATGTTTCAAAACTTTCTTACTATCTGTAAAAGAATGAACTATGCCTCGTACTTTTGGAAAGTTTCTTATAACTGCAAAAAAATCTTCGAAAGCTTCGCGAACATGGAATGAAACCGGTAAATCATTCATAGTCGCAAGCTGTAGCATCTTTTCGAACAACTTAATCTGTGCCTCGCGATTATAATTCTCATAGTGGTAATCTAGGCCGACTTCCCCAATAGCTACAAGTTTGTCTCGGCGAAGGGGAACCCGGAGCGCGGCAGCGCGAGGATTAGCGCCGGCCGCCCGTGGCGACGGGCCGGCCGGACGCGCCCCCGAGCGAGATAAACTTGTAGCTCCTTCGGGATGTACTCCGTAAGTCCAATAAACATTTTTATGAGCCAAAGCAAACTCACGCGCCGCTAATGAATCTTCGTGTGAAGTCCCAATACAAATGATTTTTTTAACTCCGGCTTTATCAGCTCGCTTTATCATCTCCTCGGCTTGCTTTTCCGTGAAAAACTCTCGGTCGTGGAGATGGCAATGAGCGTCAATTAACACGGTTTTCTCGCTTTCTTTTAATTGGATCAAGCTGACGTTTTCGAAGCCTCAATGATTTAGGTGTTACCTCAAGCAGCTCATCATCAAGCAAAAAATCCAAACATTGTTCCAAAGAAAGTTGAGTATAAGGCGTTAATTGGATTGCGCCATCCGAAGCATGCGTTCGCATATTCGTTAATTGCTTTTCGCGACAAATGTTAATGTCAAGGTCGTCTTTTTTGTTCGATAAACCAACGATCATACCTTGATAAACTGGAACTCCAGGCGGGATAAATAAAACACCGCGGGCCTGCGCGCCGTCTAAAGCGTAGGCTGTTGACGTACCATCCTCGAAAGCAACTAAGGCTCCGTTTCTTTCCGGTTTATACTTTTCTTCAACCGGTCGATAACCATTCGGGATGCTAGACATAATCACCGTCCCTTTAGTTTCGGTTAGTAAATCATTTCTCAGTCCAATTAAAGCCGCCGTTGAAATCTCATAAACAAATCGTGTGGTTCCGGTACTCGTCAATTCTTGTGACTTTAGCTCGGCTTTTCTAATGCCGAGTTCTTGGCTCACTGCGCCAACATATTCCGGAGCTACTTCGATTGTTAAATCTTCAATTGGTTCGCACTTAACCCCATCAATTTCTCGATAAACCACTTCGGGTCGTCCGGCTTCAAGTTCATAACCTTCGCGTCGCATAGTTTCAATTAAAACCGATAAATGTAATTCACCCCGCCCAGATACTTTATAACCTAATCCATCTGGTTCAATCTTTAATGCGATATTTGTTTCAAGTTCTCTCTCGAGTCTTTCGGCAATTTGTCGTGAAGTCGTAAAATCGCCTTCACGTCCCTTTAAAGGCGAAGTATTTGGGCCGATATAAATTGACAAAGTCGGTGCCTCGAGTTCGATTCCTGGCAAGGCTTCCGGATTATCGCCAGTCGCAATCGTATCGCCAATATTCGCTTCCGAGACACCGGTAATCGCTACAATATCTCCCGCAATTGCTTCGGCAACCTCTTCTTTCCCTAAACCTTTATAAGTGAACAAATTGTCAATCTTTGCATTCCTAACGCTTAACTGTTTCTCTTTCGACCCCGCTCGCTCGCTCCCATCGTCATGGGGCTCGCTCACTTCGCTCGGGCCGTAGTCCTCGCGGGACACGGTCTCAAGAGAAACAATTTCCGCGTTCGGGCGCAAAATTTTGACGCTTTGGCCTTTCTTTAGTTTTCCGCGAAAAATTTTACCGATGCAGTATTTTCCGAGATAGTTGTCGCCGGCTAACGCCGCTACGAGTAGTTGCGCCGATTCGGAGTCCGAATCAACCGAAGGCGCCGGAATATCGTTAATAATCGATTCAAAAATCACATGCAAATCGTCATCTAAATCAGTCGTTTTTCCTGCTCGCCCTTCGCGTGCAATTGCATAATAAACTGGATAGAACAATTGTGACTCGTCTGTTGCGAGCTCTAAGAATAAACTTTCAATCTCGGACAATACTTCGTCGATTCTCGCCGCCGGTTTGTCTATTTTATTAATGACGACAACCGGTTTTAAGCCTAAACTCAGAGCTTTAGACAAAACGAATTTCGTTTGTGGCATCGGCCCTTCCTGGGCATCAACAATTAATAACACCCCGTCTGCCATGTTTAACGTTCGTTCAACCTCTCCCGAAAAATCCGCGTGCCCTGGTGTATCGATAATGTTAATCTTATAACCGTTATAATAAACACAAGTCTGCTTTGCTGTAATCGTAATCCCGCGTTCGTGCTCTTGGTCCATTGAATCCATAATTAAAGTCTGAGACATTTCAGCTTGGTTATCGCGAAAAGTATGCGACTGCTTCAAAAGCCCATCGACTAAAGTCGTTTTTCCATGATCAACGTGTGCGATAATCGCCACATTCCGAATTAAATCCTTGTTTAGAGTCATCCATATATTATAACATATTTTAGCGTTTTCCGGTATTAGGAGCTTTCGGAATTAAAGTTTGCGCCGGATAAATGGTATTTTTTATTTGGATACTTTTCCCATCACCGCGTAAATTTCCTTTAACCGGAATTAAGGTAATTAGATTTTCATTGTTATTATCGAGCTCACCAATCATAATTGTTCTTGAATTAGTTAAACCTAGTACCTCATCGTCCAAGACTACAATAACCTTATCACATTCGCTTTCAAAACTAATTTTAACTTCAGTTTTAGACGTTTTTTCAACTCCAGTGATTTCAATCGTTGGTATATCTTCTAATATCACTTCTTCTTCCTCAACTCGTGGCAAGCTATCGTATCGTTCCATAATATAATCGGTCAATAAATCTAGTTTATTGAAATCCGTTACGACCATCCCGCCAGTTTGTTCGGCAAGTTCTCGATAATCTTCCTCGAGTCTTTCCTCGGTAATAACATAAAAGTTCACCGGATCTATTTCCTTACTAAGTCTTACAACTTCCTTTAAGGTAACACCATCTCGATCCGGCAGCAAGAATGGCGCATCGGTTAAAACGACGACCGACTTAGTTGAACCAAAGTTCCATTTTAAACTCTTCATAGCTGAAAAAGAGGCTGAAAGTAACGATTCTGGTTCATCGCCTCCGCCATCGATTGTAATACTGTTTAATTTCTGTTGTATTACTTCTATAGTACAAGTCTCAAAATTACAATGTTCAACCGGTTCGTATGGATCATCTAAATCCCGATAGTCATAAAGCGCTACTCTCCCTCCAGATTCAAAAGTCAAGGTTGAGAGTCTTAATGCCTCTTTTTTATACATTTCAATCATACTACCCATTGAACTGGTTGAATCGAGCATAATTACGGTATCATGCGGCGAAGTTATACGATTGTTTATTCCATAATGTAAAGCCACCTTATTAAAAATCACTTTTGATGCATCTTCGAACAACCCGTCAGAGTCATATTCTAAATGGTCATCAATCCCAAAATATGAACTACAAAATACGTCCATTTTATTACACCAAGTTCCAAGCTTCCCTTTAAATCCTTCTGGTTGATAAGGCTCAATTCCTCCAAGTAATCCTGTGTAAGCCCTACAATCCGGGACATAAGCTCGGTAATCCGACAAATTCTTTCCAGAACAGGCCGCCGGAATAGCTCCTCTTCCTTCCGGTAAATAAATTTTTGGATCGCCAAAAGTTGCGGCATAGATTACTTTATCGGGATTTAAACCAGGTAAAGCTTTTGAAACTACGATTGCACCTTGTGAATAACCACCAATCACATATCTCGTATTCTCACATGAAGAGCTATTAACCATTGCCTGAAGATTATTCACACCCTCATTTACACTATCGCCAAAATCGTATTTTTCTCCCCCTCCAAAATAAGCCCCAACCGTTACATTAAGTTGATTAAAACCGATTCCAATCGCTTCGTAATCTAAGTCGATAAACTCATAATTTAAACTAGTAGTCGCGAGTTTTCTTTCTATCGTATTTTTAAACTCCAGGTAGTCTTTCGTTACCCATCTTTCTCCGCCTGAACCACGCGCGAACACAATTCTAAGATCCGGGCAACTTTCCGCTTCCGCTATCGTTGGCGGCATAGCCCCGCCTAAAGTTACAGCAAGCGCTGATATTAGTATTAAAACTTTTCTCCGCATTTTTCTCCTTATTTTAATTTTGCGAGATTATAGGCATAGATTAAAAAATAATTCAACCCCCCTCCTTACTACATGCTATAATTATCTTATGAGTAACCAAAAAGAATGGGACGAATACTTTATGAATATTGCCGAAGCAGTCTCGGCGAAGTCAAAAGATCCCTCAAGCAAAATGGGCTGTGTAATTGTAGATAAAAACAAGCGCGTCGTTTCTCTCGGCTACAACGGAATGATTCAAGGCGCCGACGAATCAAAAATGACACTCTCTGAACGTCCAATGAAATACTATTTTGTAATCCATTCTGAAATGAATGCCGTATTATTTTCCCATCAAGATTTGACTGGTTGCACAATATATAACCGCGTTGCTACTTGCGAAAACTGTTTAAAGTATTGTCTCCAAGCCGGCATTAAAAGATTTGTTTATCGCGAACTACGCGTCCATTCTTATTCTACCGATCCGAAAAAGTCCATGACTAATATCGATACCGACGAAGCCGTCGTGCGTTTACTCGCGTCAATGCCTGAAGTCGAAACACTCAACATGACCAACGGCAAAACTTATATCGAAGACATTCTCGATTCTTATGAAAAAGACTCCGAAGAATACAAACGCTTAGCTAAATGGATTTAGCGAGGCGGCAGGACCCGTCCAGAGTTTACCATACAATTGGCTTTAAGCCGTTTTCTTCCAAAAACTGATTACATTTCGAAAACGGTTTACTACCAAAAAATCCCGCATGAGCCGATAGCGGTGAAGGGTGTGCCGATTCTAAAACTAAATGTTTCGAAGTGTCGATTAATGCTTTTTTATTCCTTGCGTCTCGTCCCCAAAGAATAAAAACTAAATGCGGACGTACTTCATTTAAATATTTTATTACTTCAGTCGTAAAAGTCTCCCAACCTTTTCCAGAATGCGATTTCGGCTTATGCGCTTCAACTGTTAAAACAGTGTTTAATAATAACACTCCTTGTTTTTGCCAATTAACTAAACTTCCGCGTGGGTTTTCATGGTGTCCAATATCGTCATCAATTTCCTTATATATATTTATTAAAGACGGCGGAATCGGTTGCGAATTAGGTACTGAGAACGCTAGACCTTCCGCCGCTCCCGGCGTATGATACGGATCCTGCCCTAAAATAACAACCTTGACATCATTTAAATCTGTCGCAAACGCTCGAAAAACTAAACCCTTTTTAGGATAAATTGTTTTAGTTTCATATTCATGATGTAAAAACTCTGACAACTCTTTAAAATACGGCTTCTCAAATTCCGCCTTTAAGAAAGATCTCCAACTCTCATGCATAGATTTATTATAGTTCATATTATTATATTTCGAAACATTTTGAAACTGCCCGATAAAAATTACAACAGTCACGGGCGAGAATCCTGTACTGAAATACAGGTTCGAGCCCGCCTGACCTGTTGTAATTTTTATACGGCGAAGTTTCAACGTTGAGAAATATAATAATATGAACTATAATCAAGACATGGCGAAACTATATTTTAGATATGGCGCAATGGGGTGTGGTAAGACAATGCAGCTCTTACAAGTTGCGTTTAATTATGAAGAACGTGGTCATAAAGTTTGCGTGATCAAACCAAAAACCGACACTAAAAATGGCACAAAACTTTTAACTCGTATTGGTCCCGAGCGTGAAACGAATTTCTGTTTCGACAAAAAGACAGATATCTTTAAAGAAGTTTTAAAAAACTATAAGGATGTCCAGTGTGTATTAGTCGATGAAGCCCAATTTTTAACCCCCGAACAGGCCGATCAACTAATGATGATTACGATTAAACTCAACATTCCGGTAATGGCCTATGGTCTTCGCCTTAACTTCCGCCAAAAAGACGGTGGGTTCGAAGGCGCAACTAGACTTTTACAAATTGCTCACATTATTGAAGAAATCAAAACCATTTGCGAATGTGGCCATAAGGCCACTCTAAATTGTCGATTCCTAGACGACAAATTAGTCACTGATGGCCCAGATATTTTAATCGATGACGGTAAAAGTAAAATCGAATACCGCGCCTTATGCCCGGCTTGTTACGAAAAATATCTGGAGAAAAAGTAATGTACATCGTAATTGAAGGCCAAGACGGGACCGGGAAGTCGACTCAAGTTGAGCTTCTAAAAAAGTATTACAAACAACAAGGTAGAGAGGTCGTTACGTTGGAAGAACCTGACGGAGACTTACCGCAAGCTCACGATTTACATGATATGATTTTAATTCGGGGATATAATTTAGAACCACTTACGAACGTCTTATTATTCACGGCCTCGAGGCTTGAACTATGGAAAAAAATTGCCGAACCAGCTTTAAAGCGTGGCGCCGTCGTAATTTCGGCGCGCAACTATTGGTCCACGATTGCATATCAAGGATATGGCGAGGGTATTTCTCGCTCAAGGATTATTCGATTAACAAAATCGATGCTCCCGGAAAACTATGTCCATCCAGATTACGGATTTATTTTGACGGTACCAGACGACATTCGCTATCAACGACAAAAAAATCGCGGTAAAGCTACCGAGACTTTCGAAAAGAAAGCCGATGAATTCCAACAAAAAGTCAACGCCGCTTATCCGAAAATCGCCAAGGAATTCAATCTTAATCTAATTGACGCATCTGGAACTATAGACGAGATATTTGATGCAATCAAAAAAGTACTTTTGGAACCGTAAGCTTAAGCAGTAGCCTTGAGTGTGTCCCAAAAGAATTTTTTTAATTGTTATCAGCAAATTGTGAATTATATAGTTCAGCGTAGAACCCATTTTCCTTAAGTAAGGATTCATGGTTCCCTTGCTCAACAATATTCCCGTCCCGCATTACTAAAATTAAATCAGAATTACGAATTGTAGAAAGTCGATGAGCGATTACAAACGAGGTTCGACCTCGCGTCAATTTTTCAAACGAATCCTGAATTAATTGTTCGGTTCTTGTATCAACATTCGAAGTCGCTTCGTCTAAGATCATCATGGGTGGATTTGCGACCATAGCCCTCGCGATTGTTATTAATTGTTTTTCGCCAGCAGAGATATTATCCGAGTCTTCACTAATGTCGGACTTATAACCTTTTGGAAGAGCTTCAATGATATGGTTAACGTTACTTGCTTTTGCCGCACGTTTAACATCGTCTAAACTGGCTTTTTGGTTACTATAACGTAAGTTTTCCTCGACAGTTCCTGAGAACAGCCACGTGTCCTGCAAAACCATTCCGAACAGTTTTCTGACATCTGAGCGTTTCATTTCACGTGTCGGAACACCATCAATCGTAATATAACCAGAGCTTGGATCGTAAAAACGCATCAGGAGATTAATTAAAGTAGTTTTTCCTGCTCCAGTTGGACCAACAATTGCAACTTTCATTCCCGGCTCAATCTTGACGGAAAAATTATGAATAATAGGCTGTTCTTCGGAATAACCAAAACATACATTATGAAATTCAACTTCGCCTCTAACATTATCAATTGTTTTGGACGGTTCTGGGTCAGGCTCTTCTTCGGTCTCATTTAAGAATTCAAATATTCTTTCACTAGCAGCAAGAAGCGACTGGATGGTGGATGTGGTTGCAGCGATTTCTGTAATTGGTCTATTAAATCTCGAAACGTATTGAATAAATGCTTGAATATCGCCAATATTGATTCTTCCTTCAATGACAAATAATCCTCCTAGCACGCACACTGCGACATAACCAATATTAGTAAAAATATGTGTTACCGGGAATGAAAGAGATGAGAAGATTTGTGCACGTCTAGTAACGGTCGCTAACTTTTCATTAGTTCGATTAAAATCTCTAAGAGCTAAATCTTCATACGAATTTGCTTTAATAATGATTTGTCCAGAATAATCTTCCTCAATTTTGCCATTCAAAACTCCTAAAGTGTTTTGTTGCTCGCGGAAATACTTTTGTGCGTATCCCATTATTTTGCCAACTACTAATACAGACACCGGGACAACAATAAATGAGATTAATGAAAGCGGCACAGAAATCGTCAGCATAATAATCATGACGCCAATTAGTGTTGTCAAGCTAAGTGAGATGTCGGCAATTTCTTGCGACATTGAAGTCGTTAAAACGTCAATGTCGTTCGACATTCTAGATAAAGTATCACCGAATTTATGCTTGTCAAAATATGCGATTGGTAACTTTGAAATTTTATCTAAAATCATCTCGCGGAGTCCTTTGGTGTATTTTGCTGAAACAACTGCGAGTATATAAGCCTGAGCATAATTTAATAATGCTGAGCCACAGAACAATCCGATTGCTAGCCAAGCTTTTCCAGCTAAAGTGCCCCAGTCGATACCTTCTTCGAAAGTCTCAACTGCGATAGTCGTCATATCGCCCAAAATTTTTGGGATAAAGAGCCCTAAAATCGCCGAACCGACCGCAAATATAATTGAAAGAATTATTGGGAATCTATAACCTTTGATTGATTTTAGGAAAACACCAAAGGAGTCCTTCATGTTTTTTGGTTTGCCAGACTCTGGAATATCGTTATGCATTTTTTACCCCCTCTGCTAATCTTAGTTCTGTTGCATATTCTTTCTCTGAAAGCTGGGATTTAACAATTTCTTGGTAAACTTTACATTTGTTCAATAGTTCAAAATGTTTTCCTTTTCCGACAACTTTTCCATCATCAAGTACAACGATTTGATCAGCGTCCTTTATTGTACTAATTCGCTGTGCAACAATTAAAACAACTGACTCACCAGTAATTGTTCTTAAAGCCTCTCGAAGCTTTTTATCCGTTTTCATATCAAGAGCAGAAAACGAATCGTCAAATACGAAAATGTCCGGATCTTTACAAATTGCTCTCGCGATTGACAAACGTTGTTTTTGCCCGCCCGAAACATTAGTACCACCTTGTGCTATATGTGCGTTATATTTCTCTGGCAAACGTTCGATGAAATTCTTTGCTTGAGCGATCTCGGCTGCCTTCTTTACTTGTTCTTCTGTAGCGTTTGGTGCCCCAAATTTAATATTTGAAGCAATTGTTCCAGAAAACAGGATGCCACGTTGTGGTACGAAGCCAATTCTTTTCATTAAATCCTTTTTTTCGTAGTCTTTAATTGAAACATCGTTAATTAGAATCTCGCCATTAGTAGCTTCATAAAATCGCGGAACTAAATTAATTAGAGTTGATTTTCCAGAACCAGTTGATCCGACGAAGGCCGTCGTCTCGCCAGCAATTGCCTTAAATGAAATATTGCTTAATACTTTTTCGGTTGCATTAGCATAACTAAAGTCAACATTTTTAAACTCAACCGAAGGAACTTTTTCAGGTTTGCTGCTAGTTTCTCTTTTCCAATTAATCTTCGAAGTTTTCTTTAAGACATCATTGATACGATGCGCTGAGACATTTGCTCTCGGCAACATCACAAACATCATCGATAACATCAAAAATGACATCATCACATGTGTTACATATTGTGCGAAGGCTGACATGTTACCAAGATATGCAAAATCCTTTGAAAGTAACGAGATGCCAACCCAAGAACAAAGTAAAGTTGTACCATTAAATATTATACCGATTAGCGGATTCTCAAGCTCCAATATTTTATCGATGTAAATCAATAACCTAGTAAGCTTGTCATTCGTTTTTACAAACTTTTGTTTTTCAACCTTTTCATTATTAAATGCTCTAATTACTCTTAAACCAGTCAAGTTCTCGCGGGTTAATAAAGTAATTCTATCAATTAAAACTTGAAAGATTTTAAACTTTGGGATAACAAGTGACATTATCAAAACAAGAGAACCAAGAATTGCGACAACTCCAATTAAAATAATCCAAGACATGTCAGGCGCAGTCTGAATAGCCATAAAAACTGAAATAATACAAAACAGTGGTGCGCGTAGCATCATAGAAAGCATCATCATAACTACTGCTTGAACTTGATTAACATCGTTTGTAGTTCGAGTTAATAGCGATGCAGTACTAAAGTCTTTTTGGTCGGTTAGATTAAAGTTGATAATCTTTGTAAAAATTGCAGCTCTAATATCACGAGAATAATTCGCTCCAATTCGTGCTGAAAAATAGCTAGATACGAAAGAACAAATTGCCGACACGACGGCAAGTCCTATCATCCTCAAACCAACCGCCCAAATATAATCCGTATTTCCTGGTACAATCCCTTCATTAATAATATTTGCCATTAATGCAGGCAAACGTAAAGTTGCCCATACTTGCGCAGCAATAGACAAAATTAAAACGATAACTTGCCACCAATATGGCTTCAAAAACCTAAAAAGCTTTAACATATAGTTCCCCCATTATATCACGATTTCTTTCGTTTTTCTAAATGCATGAAGAAATAAATAATCGGCCCTATTATTATATATACATAATAAGAAAAGAATCGCCAGATTAACATTGCCCAGAAAACATAACCAGACGATAAAGCTGAGAATACGACAAAGAAAGTTCCTTCCGCGGCGCCAGAATTACCAGGCGTTGGTACAAAATAAATGGCTGCCATTACCGCAATCGTTATCACGAAGCATGACAAAAAGTCTACGCTGCCGCCGAAAGCCGAAAGAACAAAATATGGTATTGATGCGATTAAAATATTATATATTAACGACCAAACAATCACCGTTAAAAATAACCCTTTAGTTTTTAAAATCATTTTTACCGCGCCGACATATTCATCCGCTTCGTTCTCAATTTTTTGCAAAACCTTTTCCTTATTCTTAATAATTTTAATTTTTGCAAGAAGTTTAATGATGGACTTTAAAAGCTTAGTAGTTGGTTTTGGAAAATAAGTCACTCCAGCCACCATAACTGGCCAAAATGCATAAAATAATAAACCAAAAAGCGCAGTTAAAAGCAACGCAGGATTAGAATGTACTAGCCCGCCAAAAACAAAACATATTACCGCAATAATAATAAATGCGATTTGAATTGAAATCATACCGAAGATCGGAATTGAAGTTGATGCCCCACGCGATAGCCCGCTGTTTTTTCGCATGTAATACATTTGAAAAGGTTGCCCACCAACCGCCGCCGGCGTAATGTTGTCATAATACTTTCCGAGCAAAACGGTTCTTCTGGCAACTTTTCTAATATTCCCTTGTTCTTGATTGTCGCGTGACATTTTTCTAATCATTAATACATATTTATGTATATCAATCGTCAATGCCACTAAGAAACATAGGGTCGCTGGTACTAATAACCACCAATTAATTGATATCTCGGAAAACTCCGTCGCGTCTTTAGAATTTCCAAATTCCGCAACTGCGGTCGCTCCAATCACAACAACGTTTAGTAAAATAAACAAGAAAATCAACAAAGGCTTAATCCATTTTTTCTTTTTTGTTTTTTCTGACATATTTACTCTCTTGCTGCTTTTATATTCGGATATTCATCAACTAAAACTCTAATACAGCCCGCGATTGGAATTGCAATAATTGCACCAAGCAATCCAAACATATACATACCAATCGTGATTGCACACAAAATTACCAATGGTTTTAAGTTTAATGCGTCGCCTTGGATTTTTGGTGAAATGAGATTATTCTCGATTTGAGCATATATTATATATACGATAGCGAAGACTAAAGCAACGGCAGGATTAGAGAAGAATAGTAAAAGCGTCACCAATGTTCCGCCGATGAATTGCCCAAACATCGGAATCAAATAAAAGAGCATCGTTATCATTCCCATTGGAATTGCAAGGCTTGGTGAAAAACCGAGAATTAATGAAAGAACAAAAACAATTATTATCGTAGCACAACCATCGATAATTGCTACGATTACTTGCCTTGAAACATAAGTCGAGATTACGTTAGCCATTTTTGAGATTACAGTCTTCGCGACGTTTGCGGGCTTGTTCTCTTCGTCTCCCGCCTTAATTGTTTTCCAGAGCGTATTCATCATTTCCGGGCCATCGAGCAGGAAGAGTAGTGTTAAAATGAATACTAAAACAATTTTCATAACGATATTTGCAATCCCGCCAAGACTGGAAACAAGATTATTCCCTAAAATGCCAAGCATGTCATTCGATATCCTCATCAATGCCCCGTTGATTTGAGCGTGAAGATCGTCAATCCCGACCGACTTACCAAAGCTATTAATTCCATCCCATCCACCAAAGTTTTTTTCAAATGTTTCTGGAAAGTTTTGGACGAACTTCGCAGTCTCATTCACGACGACTGGACCGATAATCGCGACAATCCCGCCAATAACTAATACGACAATCAAATAAGCGAAAATGGCTGACAAAGTCTGATGCTTCTTATCTTTACCAAAGTGTTTTGTAAAGAAATGATTCACTTTTCTAACTAAGGGCTTTAAGGCAAGAGCTAAGAAAATCGAAATACCGATAATGATAAGTCCAGTCTGGGCTTTGTATAAAAAGAAAAGCGCTCCAGCAATAATTAACGGGACTAACCAAAACTTAATAAAAGTCTTCCAATCGGTTTCTATTTTTTTAGACATAAACCTCCTTCATGGACTAATTGTAGCATAAATGGTATAATTTTGACAATGAAATTACTCATGCATACGTGTTGCGCTCCGTGTAGCGTTTATTGCATTGAAGCTTTAAGAAAAGAAGGGATAGAACCGACTTTATTTTGGTATAATCCGAACATTCATCCGTTTACTGAATATAAAGCGCGCCGTGATTGTTTAAAAGAATATGCAAAAAGCATTAATGTTGAATTAATTCTCAAAGAGGAATATGGTTTAGACGACTATTGTAAAAATGTAATTAATGATTTAGAAAACCGTTGCGTGAACTATTGCTATCCAAAGCGCCTTTCCGAAACCATTCGCTACGCCTTAGAAAACGGTTACGATGCTTTTACGACAACACTACTTGTTTCGCCATACCAAAAACACGAAGAGCTAAAAAAAGTTTGCGAAAAGCTAGCTAGCGATGCCGGGATAAAGTTTTTATATCGCGACTTTCGTGTCGGCTTTCGTGAGGGCCAGAATAAGGCCAAAGAAATCGGTCTATATCGTCAAAAATACTGTGGCTGCATTTTTTCTGAAGAAGAACGCTACGCAAAAGAAATTGCCCGTAACAAAAAGTCCTAAATTATATTCAAAAACAAAAAAGGTTATGTTATAATCAACTTATGTTGAGGTTGATGCGCGATGGTAAATACTTTATTAAATAAGCACCATATATTATATATAGTGGTTTTTTTGATAGTTTTTAGTTTTATTTCTACGGCATTTGTTTCCGCCCTCACTTATCAACAAGAAATCGGCGTGAACTTTACCTTTAACCCAACTCTTAATTTAACTATCTCAGCCGATCTCTATATTAATAACCTAGCCCCTAATACGGCTAGTGATTCTAATATTATCAATGTAAATGTATCTACTAATACGGTTACT
>JAGCNM010000002.1 GCA_017645955.1 Candidatus Saccharimonadota bacterium | reverse complement strand
TGGTGCGGGTAGAGGGAGTCGGACCCTCGTCTCATCCTTGGGAAGGATACATAATAGCCGTTATACGATACCCGCGACTTCTCTCATTATACCACATCTAGAGACTGTAAGAAACGCCTATATCATCATCTGTAGGCACAGCCCTAAGGAACTCTAATACCTTCGGGACAACCTCTGCCTCGTTATCAATTCCGAATAATCCAGTTGTGAATTCTCTCGCTTCAGCGTCTTTAGCCACCTTCCTTACTCCAGGCAACTGATTTACTTTGTCGGCATTGCATATTTTAGGTACAAAGTATTCGACAACATAACTGCCATTGTTATCTCGTTGTATATCAACCGTTAAAGCATGCCCACGGTCTCTAACCATCATGAGTGTCCGGTTCTTATTTACGGCTACGATGTCCGTAATAAAACCATCTTCCTTTACGCCTTCAAAAATACCTAGCGCAACCTCATTTTTAGAATCAGGCGTTCCATAAACAAAATGTTCTCCATCTTCGCTTTGCGCCAAAACTGGTAAAGACTGCAGAATCTTTTCATTATTAACTATAGACGAATGAATTAGATGTAACATTTCATTAACGCTTCTAGCTTCACCGTCCAAAGTGTGTGGGTTAGCTCTTAAAAAGTATCCAATCGTTTCTTTTCGCACTTTTTTATTAAAACCTTCCGACATGTCAGTAAAATCCTTGCGATAAACCTCCGACAATTTATCCATACTAGAATTAATAATATCTTCGCTAATTTCTCCTAGTCTATTATCCATCGTTTCGGAAGGATAATAATCCCTCATAATCGTCCTCATATCGGCATTAATACTTCGGAACCCCTTATAAAGTCTATCCGAATAATCTACTGCTCCGTCACCGTATGATTCTTCTGGTCTTGGTGCTAATTCAACTAACTCCTTTTTAATCGACGCATCCTTCTCGAAAAATGTAACAAACTTCTTAAATCGCTCTATTTTTTCGGTATCCTGTTCACTACTCTGTTCGATACTAGCCATATGCTCATCAAAACTCTCCATTTTTGACAATATATTTTCCTGAATATCGCCTGATTTTAAAGTTTCAAAATTATTCATAGTTCGAGTATATTTTTGTTGCGCTTATCTGTCAAGCGTAAATTATGTTATAATATATACAGTATGGAAGAGATTCGAATTGCATTAAAAAAAGCTGTTAAAGACTTATATGATCTTGATTTTGAGCCCGAAATTACTCCCTCTCCCGAAAACATCGCTGCGGATTATTCCACAAATGCTCCGCTCAAACTTGCAAAAATCCTCCACAAATCCCCGATGGAAATTGCGAATGATCTGAACGCTAGGTTCCGAACTGGCGTTTCTGCTCCAGGCTTCTTAAATTTTACATTAGCGGACGATTATTTGCGTGAGGCAATTTACGATTTAAGTGATGCATTTAAAGAAACAATTAAATCCAACGATTTTGCCGGAAAAACAGTCATTTGCGAATTCAGCGATCCGAATCCTTTTAAAGTTCTCCACGTCGGTCATTTATATACGAGTATCGTCGGAGATTCCATTGGTAGACTATTTGAATATGCCGGCGCGAAAGTCATCCGCGCAAACTTTGGCGGTGATGTTGGTTTGCATGTTGCGAAAACTTTGTATGTTCTAAAACAAAAGTCGCCTGAAGAATTAACAATCGAAGATATTGCAAAATGCTATGTTGAAGGCACAGCCGCCTACGAAGACGACGAAATTGCAAAAGCTGAAATTACGAAACTGAATAAAGAAATCTATAAAATTAACGCCGAAGATCTCCACGATTCCGACCTCGCGAAATTGTATTGGAAAGGCAGGGAATTATCGTACGATTATTTCAACAACTTTTACGATTCGATTGGTGTTAAGTTTGATAAGTATTATCCCGAATCCACCGTCGCCGCTCTCGGTTTAAAAACCGTTGAGGAACAACTAGAAAAAGGCGTTTACGAAAAATCCGATGGTGCCGTAATATTTAATGGTGAAAAATTTGGACTTCATACGCGCGTCTTCATTAATAAAGAGGGCGTCCCGACTTACGAGGCGAAAGATGTTGGTTTGATTTTTACGAAATGGGATGATTATCATTTTGATAAATCCGTAGTGATTACTGGAAACGAACAGCTAGAATACATGAAAGTTGTTTTAAAGTCAATTGAACAATATGCGCCTGAGCTGGTTGAAAAAACTAGTCACTTAACTCATGGCCTCGTTAAACTTCCGGGGAATGTTAAAATGTCCTCGAGAAAAGGGAATTTCTTAAAAGCCGTAGACGTTCTCGAAATGGTTCGCGACGAATTAAAAAATGAGTATAATTCATCCGACGAAAAAGTCGCTCTCGCCGCGACAAAATATGCTTTTCTGAAATACAAAATGGGCGGGGACATCATTTTCGACCCGAAAGAATCTGTTAAAATGACCGGCAACTCCGGCCCCTACCTCCTCTACTCCTGCGTCCGCGCCAAAAAGATTTTAGAGAAAGTCGTCGCGCAGAATGAAGGCTTGAAGACTGTCGCGCAGAATGAAGGTCTTGAGACCGTGTCCCGCGAGGGCTTTTCGAAGCAGGTCGCGCAGAATGAAGGTTTGAAGACCGTGTCCCGCGAGGGTTACGACCCGAGCGAAGAGAGCGAACCCCGCGACGGCGGGCGTGAGCGAACGGGGTCTTCAAATCTTCATTCAAGCGAACGAGCTTTGATTAAAAAACTTCTTGAATATAAGAGCTTATTAGACGAAGCCGTTTCCGAAATGGCTCCGCATAAAGTCGCGAATTATCTGTATGAACTCGCCCAAGCCTTTAGTCGTTTTTACGAGAATTGTCCCGTCGCAGGCGCAAAAGAAGAAACCGAGCGTCTTAAATTAGTAAAAGCCTACCTAGACACAATGACTCATGGTCTAAACATCCTCGGTATCGAAATTCCAGAAGAAATGTAAATATGCTACAATAAGCATATGGACAATGAGAACAATATAGACAACAAATCAGAAGAACCGATTGTCTATGAAACGGCAAGGGTTTCTGATGAAGACATTAACCATAATAATCATGAGAAAAACTCCGCCGGCATCGGCGTTGCTTGTGCTATCGCCGGACTTGTAATTGGTGCAGCTGCTGTTTTTGGGCTAACTAAATTGCTCGAAAAACCTCAGGAGTGTGAAGAATGTGATTGCCCAGGAACCTCTACTACATCCTCGGATATTGATTATTCTTTTCTTCATTTAGAATCCGCTTCAAACAATATAATATATAGTCCACTCTCCATCCGTAATGGTCTAGCTCTTCTTAGGGCTGGCGCAAACGGAAAAACTAAAACCGAGATCGATACAGTTCTCGGCGATGCCGAAATAACAAAATACGAAAATATCCCGGATAAACTTTCTCTTGCTAACGCCGTCTTCATTCGTGACACCTTTAAAGATGACGCTCTTCCGACCTATATTTCTGAGGTTCAGGATAAACTTGGCAGCGAAATTATCTTCGATCCATTTGAAAGTAGCGCGAACCTAGACAGCTGGGTTAATCAAAAAACCTTTGGCCTTATTAATAAAATCGGGATTGAACCTACTCCGAGTTTAAGCATGGTTCTTGCGAACGCTCTAGCAATTCAAATGGATTGGGAATATCAATTTGACGATAGTGATACCCGTGGCAAAGACTTTTACAAAGCTGATGGCGGGGCTATGGAAGCTACTACAATGAACATGGAAACCAGCGCGGAAGATATTCTTTATTATAAAGATGACGCTACTACCGCAGTTTCTATGCCACTTGACTCCGAATCCGAAGACGTTAATCTTGAATTTGTTGCCATTATGCCGTCAAGCAACATAGATGATTATGTTAATGCCGTCGGGCAAACCGATGTTGATAAAATCATTAATAACATGACTCCAGCCAGTGAGCCGAAAGATGGAGTAATTATCAATATCCCAAAGTTTAAGTTTGATTATCAACTTGACTTCAAGAAGGACTTAAGCACTCTAGGTATTCAATCCGCCTTCGACGCTAAGCTAGCCGACTTTTCTAATATGGCTTCTAAACCGCTTTATGTCGGGGAAGCTATCCATAAAGCCAACATTGACTTTTCTGAAGAGGGAATTAAAGCTGCCGCCGTTACGGTATTTGCCATGGCCCTTAATGAAGCAATTGACCCTTATGTGCCACAACCAATTGCGATTAACATCGATCATCCATTCTTGTTCTTAATTCGCGATAAAGATAACGGAACTATTTGGTTTACCGGCGCCGTCTATCAACCGAACCTATGGGAAGACGATGAGGCTGACTACCAGATGCATTACTAATCCTATGTTATAATATAGAGTATGAAAAAGGCTACTCTACTTTGGGTTGATTTAGAAATGACCGGGCTCGACCCGAAAAAAGATAAGATTTTAGAAGTCGCCGCTATTGCGACCGACATGAAATTAGAAGAAATCGCGAGGTATGAAGCGGTAATAAAAGTTAGTCCGCGTCTCATGAAATCGCGTATGGTCGGAAAATTCTGGGAAGACAATAAATCTTCTCGCGACGCTTTAATTGAACAAAATAAAACTGGAAAACCGGTTAAAGCCGTCGAAAGGGAATTAATCGATTTTTTGAAGCAGCATTTCGGCAGCGAAATCTATCTCGCCGGAAACTCTATCCATCAGGACCGTAAGTTTATTGAAAACGAAATGCCGACCCTTAATAAGATGCTCCATTACCGAATGTTAGACGTTTCGGCTTGGAAAATTTATTTTGAAAACGCCTTGAATAAAAAATTTGTTAAGCCTGAAAATCACCGCGCCCTAGACGATATTAATGGTAGTATAGAGGAGTTAAAATGGTATTTGACCTTTCTAAAATAAACGGCATTGGCGAGTTTACTACTAAAACCGAAAAAGTAGGAGATGAAAAAGCTCCGAAAACCCGCACTCTCTTTTATCGCGACGAAAAGGTTTTTCTCGTTGAGAATAAAAACACTATCGAACTTCGCACCGACGAAAAACTTGGGAAGTTCTTAGAAGAGAAATATGAATCCATCATGGGATCCCGTTACTTTGGTCGCGGTGGTATTGAAATTGTCGTCGCGGGTGGTCAGTTAGAAAATAGCGAACTTGAAGACCTTATCCGTCTTAGCTATGATTTAACGGTCTAATTTTGTTTTTTTATTGAAATTATGCTAAAATTTCATTAGATGAAAGGTCATAACGATAATCTAGCTAAGTATGTTAATTCTTACTTGCCGACTTTTGTTTTCAGTTTTCTTTCAATTGCCTCTTTCTTCTTTTTAACCGCTTCTCCCGCCTCCGCCGACACATCAGCCTCAGCTAGTGCTTCAGTAACGGTAGGAGCAGCTTGTACGTTTACGTCTGTAGTTAATACAGCGCATACAGCTACGATACCTTCTGGTACTAATCAAAGTGATATAGGACAGACTACTTTTACAATGGTTTGTAATGATAATGGTGGTTATAGTATATATGCAGTAGGATATAGTAATAATGAAGTAGGGAATAATAAACTACTAGCTACAGTGAATGGTGCTTTAAACTCTACTTATGATATCAATACTGGAACTAATGCTTCAGGAGATCCTTCGTCCTGGGCAATGAAACTAACTCCAGGAACTAACCTAACTGCTAGCAATATACTGAATGGTTATAGTTCTTATAGTACAGTTCCTGCTGCTTATACTAAAGTTGCTACGCTAATTCCTACTACTACTGTTGTTAATCCTTCTAGTTTACAAGCTACTTATAGAGTCAACGTTGCTCATACTCAACCTGCTGGTAACTATAATGGTAAAGTTAGGTTCGTGATGGTGGATCCGAATACTAATGTGCCGAATGAACCAGTTCCTGCTGCCGCTACCTTTATTTCGTACAACCCTAATGCAAACGGAGAAGTGGTTGATACGATGGGTAATCAGAGTGTTTCTTCAAATGCTACTTCGGTTACTTTGTGGCCATCTAACTTCCAAAGGCCAGGCTATGGCTTCGCTGGCTGGTCTGATGCTTATGACTATGTAGTAAATGCTGGTAGCGAATCTAATCCTGATGCTCATATTTATGGACCGAATGAGACAATTGATGATGCAACCACTATTGCCGGCATC
>JAGCNM010000021.1 GCA_017645955.1 Candidatus Saccharimonadota bacterium | reverse complement strand
TTCCTCCTTCGCGTCGTTCATATGGTATAATTATAGCATATGGAAGGGCAAGAATATCTTAATCAGCTCGCCGCCGAAGCGAGACCAACAAAGCAAAAGAATGGACTTTTATCATCAAAGACGCTGATAGTTTTATTGATCACGGTGGTAGTAGTGGTATTTTTTGGAATAATAATTGGAATAATTAATGGAAATAAAGGTGGCGAACAGAAGCTTGGTACTACTTTAAAGATACACATTGATAACACTTCAGCAATCATACAAGCTTACCAGCCTAAAGTGAAGTCGTCCGATTTACGTTCGAGTAGCGCTTCTTTAAACAGCGTCCTTTCTAATACGACTAGAGAGTTAACTGACTATTTGGTTGAGAAGTATGATTTTAAGCTAAAAAAAGTGGATAAGAAAATTATAGCTGAGACGGATGCAGCGTTTGAAGAGCTAGATGCGGAATTATTCGAGGCGAAGATTAATGGTAATTTAGACCGTATTTATGCGCATAAAATGGCGTACGAGATTTCGCTTTTCCTAGCGGAGGAGTCGAAACTTATGGAAACAACTAAAAATGAGACTTTGGACGAACTACTGAAAAAATCGTATGACAGTTTAGAAAATTTGTATCCAAAGTTCAGTGATTTTTCGGAAACTAAAACAATAAGAAAGGAGTAAAGATGGCAAAATCCGAAGAGGTGGAAGAAAAGAAAAGTTCTAAAAGCGAGAAGGCGAAGGAAGCTTTAAGAAAGACGCGCGAGAAAAGTTCGGGCTTTAAGAAGGAGTTTATTGAGTTTATTAACCGAGGGTCGGTAGTTGATCTCGCAGTAGGCGTCGCAGTAGGCGGGGCGTTTACGGCGATTGTTAATTCCCTAGTGAATGATATTGTAATGCCGATTGTAGGGTTAATTGCGGGAGGAGTTGATTTTACCGGACTCGCAATTCGGGTACCGAATTTCTTCGGGACTGGCGATGAGGCGGTGATTGCTTATGGTAATTTCTTACAGAATGTGATTCAGTTCTTAATTATTGCTTGGGTAATCTTTATGATTGTCAAGGCGATGAATAGATTGAACCGTAGGCGCGAGGCACGTGAAGCGCGTGAAGAGAAAAAAGCGGAAAAATAGCTTTAATTTTTAATTTAGGGCTTTGGGGATGGTAAAAACACGGTAAAACGTGGTGTATTACATTGTAATACAATTTTTGGGCATATATATAATATATAGGGATTTATTCTAGGGCTAGGTTGGGCGGGAGATGATGAGAAAGAACTATTGGAATCCTAAACCACCGATACAACGGATAGACCACCCGTTGTACTTACTAGTATTGCCGGTGGCCGGATGAACCTCAGAGTCACCGAAAAAGTGCATGAAGTAGGCATTAGAGTTACCACTCGGACCAGTTGAAGAGGACCAATACCAGCCACTACCGCTACGTCCGATGACCGATTCATTGTGGATATAACCAGAATAAACGAAATTGTTGGGATAAGCACGAAGAGCTTTCGAGACGGGGCCAGCTTCAGTAGAACCATTGTAATATGGTCCTTCTGAATAATCGTAGTTAGCTGGATTAATACCATTGTTGATGCCAGTAACTATAAGACTCCAAAAATCATTAGTAGCTTCTCTAGACTTATTACCGCCTCTCGGTAGGCTCCAGCCTTTAGGACAGATAGATTTAGCATTATAATCTCCAGTTGAGGTTGCTGTTGTATTGGCGGCTGCCGCAGCCCAGGTGTAGTAGTTTCCATAGCTATACATGCCGGCATTAGAAGTAGTGTTAGTGGAATTATTAGCAGTTGGGTTATTTGGACGGTCTGCAACATTGGTTGGAGTATTAACATTGCTATAGCGCGGGAATCTATTACCTTTGTAACTTCCGGGAATAGTATTAATGGTACTACCATCTGTACTATACAGACTATTCGCGGTGGTGTAATCAGAAGAAGTGACCCATGGCGCTTCTGGATTAGCGAGACCCGTAAAGCCAGTTTCGTAACCTTGCGCGAGCGCGCCAGTAGCGTTATCGGCGGTATCATTTTCTAGTCTTAAGTTTTCGATCATCCAACATTTTCCGTCCGCGAGTTTAGCGACGGCATAGGTCTCGTTGTCGCGCTTATCGGTTAGGGCGGTCACTTCGCCTTCAGCTAGAGTATTACAGCTATACCAATCCTGGAAGTATCCCTCCGATTTAACCCAGTGCGCATATAAACTAAGTCCCGGGTTAGAGCCGGTATAGGTTCCAGCGGTAAATGTAATATATTCCTGCGGACCATAGAAGCCATTAGGATCAGAATAATCATAAGTTGTAGACCAACCAGCAAAGCCGTAACCTTCGCGGCTGAAGTTAGAAGCAAGCAAAGTCGCGTTAGTTGCGGATGTAGTAATGGTTTGGCACCCCATCGTCCCGAGCGCATCGGACGCGTTCTTGTAATAACAAATCTGCCCGGCCTGCGTGGTTTGCGGTTGGAGTGGCGTATCGTTCTCGGGATTCACCATCACAAACCTCACTTTACCGTTATAATTTCCAGCCGGTTGAGTAGAAGCAACATTAACTCTATAGGTAGCTTCCAAGGTAGAAGTATTAGTAACAGCCGTAGAAGGAACAAGCGTAGCTACTTTAGTATAGCTGGAGGGTATAACACTATAACTACCATAACCATTTAAGATATTACTACTAGTTAAATTAGTTCCTGGAGTTAATTTCATAGCCCAGGAAGAAGGTGTTCCTGAATCATTAGAACCAGTATTAATATCATAACTTGGAGCAGCAGAACCATTAATACTTGCAATAAGCTTTGTATTGCCTAATTCATTACTACCATAGCCAATAGCATAGATACTAAACCCTCCGCTATCATTACAAACCATACTAAAGGTAGTTCTACCAATATCACTTTGATTAGTACCGGAAGGAATCGTAGCTGTATGAGCAGTATTCTCTACTGCAGAAAGTGTACAAGCTGAGCCTACCGTTACCGAAGCTGAGCGAGATTCGGCGGAGGTGGGAGAGGAAGATAAGAAGAAAAATGAAGCGATTGAAAAAACCGAAAGTATTAAAACCAGTAAGCTTAATGTTTTATCATGCTTAGCTAATCTACTCATTGAAGCTTCCCTACCATGAGTAGATTATAGCATAAGAACAATCTAAGTAAAAGATTAAACTGTTAAATCGTAGCTAAGACGAATGAGGTCTTCAAGTTCGCTATTTTCTAACTGGCCGCCCGCGACAACAATTTCAATACCACCGCGACCAAAGTAACGGGATTCCATGATGGATTCATATTTCTCTTCTAAGAACTTTCCAAGTTTTTCGTCGGTGCGAAGTTCAATAGTGTTTTTATTCTCGACGAGAAAAACTTTTTCGCCGCGATAAAATAGAGTGCGGGTTTTCGGAGCTTTTTCATCTCCTACTTTTTCGGTTTTAGTAGTAAACTCGCCAATGCCGTTTATTTTAGAAAGGTCAAATACCATTTTA
>JAGCNM010000020.1 GCA_017645955.1 Candidatus Saccharimonadota bacterium | reverse complement strand
TTGTCATGGAATTGTAATATTACAAATACATATCAGGATGCGGCCGGGCCATGATCTGATTTATAATTATTTAAAACTCATCCGGGAGGTATAAAGAAATGGCAAAGCGTAAAAATATCAGATCGAGCAAGGGCAAGATCAAGAGCGCCAAAAAGATCAAGGCCGAATCCGTTAGCATTCCGGTTCATAAAAGGCCAAGAGGGAGGCCGCCTAAGCATAAGCGCTGGAATGAATTAACCGGGCATTATGAAACGCATCTTGTATATCCTAAAGATATCGTAAAGGCCGCGAATGAGCGTTTGAGAAAACTCGAGAAAGTATCGGGCCTAGCATCCAGCTCGCCGATCTATGTAGCTATGGAGCGATATAAAGATGATTTTCCGAAAACAAAAGGCAAGATATATCAAGATAATGCACAAGGATTGGGAGTAAGATTCATTAACAAAACAAGATTCGAGGAGCTATCAGATGATGAAAAAATATATTTTATCGATCGATTAAAAAAATTCATGTTAACAGAGAGCTCTCTTGCGCGAGGGGTAAAGGATATACAAAAGCGATCATACGAATCTTTTATGAAGAGTCCAAGCGGCCGCGATACCGGATTGAGCTTTGATGAATACAGCCGCTTTTTTAAATTTTATAATGATGCGATCGTACCTGATACGAACGATCATTATAGCTATTCCGATCTATCAAAAGCGCTCAAATTTTTGAGGCTCGATACAATCATGAGATCGCGAGATCTCGAATCCGTTATGAAAAAAATTCATGATGATAATTTTAAAGATATTGATAGAAAATATCTAAATCGAATCTAACAAATTTTAATATGCTGGAGTTTTGTTATGAAAACATTTCGATATGCCGGGCTTGATTTCGGTTTTAATAAAAACCGCATTTACTGTTTGGAGCCTGTAATATTAGACATCGAAACATCGAATAACCATGCCGAGGATCCGCATGATCTGATTACATGGATCACATCCATACAAGTTATATTTGCCGGTAAATATTATCTGTTTCGATATCCCGAGGAGCTTATCGCATTTTATAGGAAATTATATAAGCGCTTGGGATTAGCGCCAAAAGATGATTACCCATGCAAATATCTGTTAACGTATATCCATAATGCGAGTTATGATCTCTCATATCTCATCCCATATATAAATGAGCTCCCGGATGATGGCCGCGATTATATGGGTATTATCGAGGCTCCGAATAAGTTTTTGACATACTGTAGAGGCTCTTTTGAATTTAGATGCTCATTCCGTTTATCAGGAATGAGCCTCGACAAATGGAGTAAAGAAATGAACATCGAGCATAAAAAGCAGATCGGATTATATGACTATGATGCGATCATATATCCGGATGATGTATTAGATGCCAGCTCACAAAAATATGATTATTTCGATGTAAAAGCGCTCGAGGAAAATCTAATTAAACAATTTCTGTTTCATGGCGATAATATTCTGACAACTCCATTGACTGCAACCGGCTATATTCGCCGCGAATTGCGGCGCTCATGCGTTAGAGATAAAAAATATCATAGAAAATATTTTTATGAAACTAGGCTCGATTGTGAGCTTTATAAGGCATGTTATAAAGCATATGCCGGAGGCTATACGCATAATAACAGATGGTATAACGATCTTTTGATCCAGCGCGGTAAAACTTATGAGTATTTGCCCGGATCCGGAATAAATATCAAAGTAAACAGGATAAGGCATAGGGATTTTAAATCTCATTATCCATCACAAATGACATGTTACCCGATGCCAACCGGGAGACCGCAAGAGATATACAAAAATAATATGGGATTTAATTTCACGATCGAGGATATATTAAATGATATGCCCGATTTTTATTATATTGCAGTTATCAGAATATACGAGGCCCATATCGAGGATAAAGGGATATCGATGCCATTTATGCAATTTTCAAAATGCTATGAATCCGATCTTGAATATAAAAAACTAGATAATGGCCGAATATTACATATAAAAGGTTCATTTATAACATATGTTGATTCTTACACATTGGATATACTGGCGAAACAATATCACATGGAATATGAAATATTGAGGGCTTGGCGCTTTACTACGAGCATTTTACCGGATTGCCTTATATCTGTTATCGATAAATATTTCAAGGGCAAATCGGATAAAAAGAATATTGTAAAGGCATTAACTGAGGAGCTTGGCAAACTGGATCCGAAAACCATTTACGCGGATTTTGAATTGATGCAAGACAAAAAAATGCTCAATTCATCTTATGGATGCATGGCCCAAAATCCTTTAAAGGATCAGATCGCCATTGATGAGCTCATGAATTTCTATACTAAAGATATTTTCATAACGGATGAAGATATTACAATGGGCCTTGAAAAATACTATTCCGGCCGCAATAACTTTTTGCAATATCAGATTGCCGGAGCTATTACAAGTGCGGCTAGGCATGAGCTATTCGAATATATTGAGGCAATCGGATATGATCGATGCTTATATGCCGATACTGATTCGATATTCTATATATCCGATCCGGAGATCGAGGATCGTATCGAGAGATTAAATGCGGAAAAACATTCAAAGGCTCATTTTGTAACATTAGAAAATGGCCGGCGCGAATACTATGATGCATTCGAGCCGGAACCGGATCCGATCGCATTCAAGGGCCTCCATAGTAAATGCTATGGAATAGTTACCGATAAAGGCTTAGAGATAACGATTGCCGGAGTACCGGCGCGAACATTGATCGGAATGAAAAACGGCGAGCCGGTATATTATACCCGAGAGATGGAGCTGGCCGGGATAGCACCCGATCCGGATAATCTTGATGCAATTAAGGATCCGATCGCGGCATTGGATAAACTCGATGATGATTTTGCATTCGAGATCAATACTGGAGTATCGGCCCTATATATTGGAGCTAATGGCTATAATACAGATAGAAAACCACAAGTATTAAATATTGACGGTCATGAGATACATACGGCCGGCGGTTGTGTCATAAGAAAATTAAAGAAAAAATATATTCATAATATCGATGTTGCTGATATTAACGATGATAATTATATGGAATTTGGATCTGTAGAGGATGCAAGATAATATACGTAAGTATATGGAAGTTTACGGAAATAAATGGAAATTTCCGAAAAATAAAGGGCCTCAAAAGAGGCCCTATTTTTATTCGAGATAGATCCCCGAATTAAGATAACTATTAATTGTAGATAAAGCGCTCTCGGGAGCTCCGGCCGCTCCTGTTACGGATGCGCCGGCGCATTGGCAATATCCTGATATGCTCGATAATGTCAGATATTTATTACATGGATAGCCGTATCGATCACAATAATCTGTATAATTCGCAATATCGACCGGGGCCCAAGATTGACACATTATTTTTACCATTCCGGGCGGATTTGTTAAAAATAAAGCGCTGGATGATCCGCCAAAATCTCCGGATGCCGCTCTTATATCCATGCCGGTATTAGGGATCGCGCCTTGAATGCCGGATGCAATAGATTTTTCGCTCATCTGCATTACTGTTTCGGATGCAATATCTTTTGTTATCGCTCCCGATGCTATTCCGCCTGTTACGGCTCCGCCTATTATCGAACCAATACCCATCGCCAGCGCTCCGGAAACAATGCCGGCTCCGGCCTGTGCTATCTGATTCGATGGAGTTGGCCCGGCATATATAGCGCCTTTTAAGTTTACTCCGAGATTGCCGCCGAATGCTCTTAAACAATCATAATAATTAGAGTTTGAAGATAACAGGCAGCTCCAAGATCCGTCAGCAATCGAGATACAAGCGCGATAATATAATTTATTCTGAACCATAAAACGCGGCGAACATATCTCCGAATAACCTCCGGGAGTTAAGATCTGAACCGAGTTGAAACGGTCATTTCTTAAAAATTTGTAATTATCGGTCAGAGCATCAAAATCGATCGTAATATTGTTGCTATTCCTCAATACGAGAGTTTGATCTATTTCATACCATGCGGTAGTTACGGATAATACTCCGCCTAACATGAGGCCATATCTGTATGTTGCATTGCATTTTGATACCAGATCGTCATAATCAAATGGCAACCATATTACGCGCTGAATGTTATCCAAGAGCGATCCGCCGCCGGTTGATTGTACCAATCTCTGAAATGCCTGTATGATCTCGGCTACACCGGCCCCGGGCTGTAATGGAGTATAGAGATCAAAATTATTGAGATCTCCGATACAATGCACAAACTCGGAAATTTTCATTATTGCAACATGTATACCGCATGGAGTTGCGGCTTGCGTTTGGTTTGGATCCATCCAATCTACACTATTGGTTTGTGTAAATGTCATAATGACGCATCCTTGATTATTTTGATCTACACCAAACAGATCAAAATCATGTAATGCATTATGCAAGGGATATTCCGGCTGAAATCTCGTATCATCAATATACTGATTCCAGTTAGAGCTATTGCCATATATTACCATCGCTTTAGTAGATAATATCGAGCTCTTAAAAGTTGCAAGCGGATCCAATCTTGCATGGATCTCGCAAATATCATTTGTAAGATAGATAATATCATCGATCCAGTAATACCAATCTCCCCATGAGAGATAATTATAAAAAGAGCCGCCAAGAGTTGATGTTGAAACCTTAAAAACCGGCATCGTAGAGCTTGATGGCTCTTTTAATTTAACATCGATAGAATGAGTATTGCTCATGCTCTGCGATGTTGAATTAATGCGTTTGGATGTGATTCCTACTGTAATAGTTGGCATTTGTTATTACCTCGTAATTGCTAATTTAAAAAGTAAAAGAGCTCCTAATACTCCCGGATCGGTAGCGCCGCCGGGCCATCGTGCTATCGTAACAAAATTGTTATAGTTTGGATTTTGCGGATCATATACGGCCGCATTTATAAGATTATAATATGCATGGCTCCAAACCTCCCAATATGCCCCGGTTCCGTTCTTTTGTGAATCTCCCGGATTTGAGTTGCCTCTATCGCTGGATGCCTCTATCTTGGCCCTTGTTACTATACCGGTTGCCGCGCTATCCGCATTCGGATCCGTATAAGCGTTAATATTTTCCGCATAGAAAAATGTATGCCCGGCTACTCCGTTCCAAGATAGATCAAAACTATTTAAAACAACGATATCACCATGATGCATAGTAGGAATATTATTCAGATCCGTAACATGTATCAAAGTAAATCCGGCATTGCCTAGAGCATTTAGAGAGCTCATCGGGTTATCATCCATATCCATAGTACCAACGTGATACGATGGATAATTAAAACCGGCATCATGTAAGCAACGGCCTACAAAACCCGAGCAATCGAAATCAGGATAACCCATGCCGCCGTTTGTATAGCCATGTGATTGATCCCATGTAAAATTTTGCGCGAGTTGTAGAGCCGTTGCCAAGTTTGCCATAAATTAATCTACTCTCTTTAATTTAAAAGCATATTTGCCCTCGATCTGGCCCGATACTGCGTACATATGGAATAATCTCCATTTAATATTGCTCCAAACTCCGCCGCCTGATTCTTCGCCGTAAATAGCCGTTAATGATACAAGAGGAACGGCCGGAGATCCTGTTCTCTTTAATGCATAACATGAAGAGAAAAAATTAGGATATGTTTTAGTAGAATCATAAACGCAAACTGATCCAACTTGGCCATCGATTACAGTATCGATAAAACCCGAAATATCCGTTTCCGATTCAACATCGGTTAAAACAACGATTTCATCGCCTACAGCAAGATCAGAATCAAAGACTGTTTTTTCACCTGATTTATAATATCCGTTTAATGTAGCTATTACGGATGCCGGAGTTAATGATAATGATCTGATAGTATTACCGAGAGAATCTTTTAATGCGAGTACATTACTCTCACTCAAAGATGCATCGGCAACATATGACGTAATCAATTTCTCGTTTACATCCTGACTAGCAATAGTAGCAAGGCCGGCTCTCTCTGCATTTTCTGCATTTGTAGCATTAACGGCATTTGTTGCATTTGTAGCGAATGCGATAGTTATATCCGTAATAGTTTCGCCGGCCTTATTTTTAAGGATGAGTTTATTATTCTCATTATCAAATTCAAGGCCGTTGATCTCGCTCAATTCAAGGCCCTCGAGCTCGCTGATCCTCTTGAGGATGTAATCAAGATTGATCTCATGAAAATCCGTATATGGATATTTATCTATTAAACCCATGTTTTTATTCCTCCTATTATGGTGTTACAACCTTTTTATAAATGACTGTTAATGTTATTTCATCAAGTCCAAATGCCCCGGTTTGTATGGTAACTTGATTTGGTACTGCCCTAACAACAACGGCATATTGATTAGTGTTTGCGTAAAAACTATTCATAAATAGTCGTGTTGTAGTTTCGGAACGTATAAACCATGTGTTGCGTGCATCAATGCCAATAATTTGTGTATCAACATTTTCATCGATTGTATATGATCGTGTTGCACTTGAGTTCATTTGTTCTATATCATGTATTGTTTTCATAAAAATATCTTTGCCGTCTATATCGGTTCCGATCTTTTTTTCTGATAAAGAATAATCCGATGTTGGTTTAATATTTTCGATATTAGATTTTAACTCGATCAAAAGCGCCTTGATCTTTTCAAGTAAAATAGTAATCATGATCCGTTACCCTCCAAATAATTATTGATCTCTGTTAAGATCTCGATGATCTCTTCTAAGATGATATCAGGCATAATAAAACCTCCTAAGATTAAAATACTGTAATGAGCATTTCGCGGCAATAGATATCCGCTATGTGCTCGTAGCAATTCCATTCTCTAATGCTCAAAAATTCCTTGAGCATGGCGCTTGAAGTTGTTACTCCGATGTTACCCCAAATATGCGCCATATGCGTTTGCTCGCGCTCAAAAGTATTATTTGTTGTTCCGCTTGCGCTCTCCTCATTATGATCATCTGTGGAGCTGGATCCGGATTCTCTCGAGCTGTTATCATTCACGCTCTTATCGTGCGGTTGATATGTAGAAGAATCATAAGCGCTAACGGTATTAGTTGTTTCGCTATCTCCGGAGCTCGAATTACTTGATGTGTTTTCGGATGTTCCATCATACTCTCTGGATGAGCTGGATGTTTCGGATCCCTCATCATTTGTGATATCCGTTATCTCCTCATGTCTATCATAGTTATCGAGCGGATTATACTCGATATCAAAAGCATTAAACCATTCGTTAAATGTGCGGTTCCATTTAAGCCAAAAATACCGGTTCATGATGTAAAAATAATCAGGATCGGCATAAAGCGGCTCAAATGTAGCGCCTTTATTTATGATGGCCGCCAAAAGGATATCGGGATTAAAATTCTCATTATCGAGCTCCCAATCATCTTTAAGGCTTTTTGTTGCCCTGTTCAGTTCGCTCTCTATCGCTAATATCGTCATTCTCGCTGGCATTGATAGTTACCTCGATATTCGTATTAAATTTTTTGTTTATGAGCTCTAAGCATTCGTTTATAGTTTCATACCAACATGCGATCCGTGCTTGGCTCTGTGCTTTTGTAAACTCGGCCTCGGATGTGATCAATCGCTCTTTTTTCTCAACCGCAACCGGCAAACCGATCTCATTATAAAAAGAGTTAAGGATCGTTTGCATATCTTCAAGCAATGTCGTTACAAGATATGTTTTTGTAAAATCATTATTCCAAAACTCAAAAGGATCTTTTCGCGGCATGATCTCATCGCCATCAAAAAGATCTTCATATATAACAAGAGATTCGCCGCGCTGAACCTTATCATATACCTTTTTTAATGTTGCGCTTTGAGCCTCATTTGATGCGGTTAATATCATCGGCATCTTGGCATTTATCAAACCCATATCGATCGATTTGGAGATCTCGGCGAGCTTTGAGGCATAGAAATCTATAATATCTAAAACACCGCATTTGTAAAAACAATCCGGCGTTAATTTTAAGAGCTCGCATTCGTCATGGATCTTTAACGCGGCCTCATAATGCGGATTTGCTATCGTTGCGATGGATGGCTGATAATAAAAATCAAGCTCGCCGCCGGCGATACATGGCTGGAATAATATACCATTTTTTCCAAACCTCATAAGATCGGATCGATTTGAATTAAAAACGGCAACATATCCCCGGATCCACAAACAAAACATAAAAAAGTCATTATTCCAACCCTCGGGCAAACCGGAAAATACGAGCGCCGAGTCTATCTTATGCATCAAAGATCTAAACCAATATTTATACTCGATGGTTTTATTATTGTAATATGTCGATGGTATCTGCATGTTTTCCAAAAGGCTTATTTGCTCATTTGTCAGATTAAAAATATCAAACATATAAAAATTCCTTTTCATAGAATAAGGGCCGCCAAGTAATAACCTAGCGGCCCCGATTGTCATTTATTACTTATAAATGATCTGGATGATCGCATCATCGGCCGGAGCGCTTGCAAATGTTACTGTATTGGTTGCAAATGTGAAATCGGTTCCGGCTGTTTTAGCGGTTCCGTTTACTGTTACGCTAACGATCGTTGTAGCAGTACCCTCGAGCTCAAATGCTACGGTTGTTCCATCTCCCTCAAAATACTCGGTAGATTCATCGCTCATATAATAAATGATCGCATTTTCCGAGTAATCGTTGCAGATGCCATACTTATAATGCCAAAAGCTATTTGTATATAAATGCTTGGGATTGAGCTGGCTTGTGTACATTCCTGTGAATTTGTTGTTAACCATCAAACCGTCCCTATCGAAAAGGATGGCGATTACGTTATCGATCTTTACTTCGCTGGATGTGTTACCCTCCGGGAGTGCCGGCTTGATATCGATAGCATAGGGAGATTTTGCGCTCTGCCAATACTGGCAACCCTCGCCGTTTGGGAGCGCGAGCATACCGGGATTGAAGATCTCCGCGAGAGAGAGATTGATCTGAGTAAAGAATCTCGAATTATAGATCATCTTCTGATATTCCTTAGGTGTATGTCTTAAAACATGATAAGGAACATCCGAGATCGTTTTCTGCATCGGATCATGGAACATTGCAGTTCTATTAGTAAGCATATCTGAATCATTCTTGATACGAGCAAGGAAAAATTCAAGGAATGCAACCGTGTGATCGTTCATGAGCTGCGCGGATGTATAAGCTGTACCATGAGCCGCATTAAATTCCTTTGTAAGATTAACCGCGCATTCGGATCCGATCTCGCCTCTATCTGATAAGAGCTTTGTACCGGCAATACGATCGAGAACGACCATTCTATTTTTAGCCTCGAGAGTTGTTTCGATGTCATTCTGAACCTCGATCATAATGCCATTAATGAAATCGATAAATGATCTCTCATCCGTGAATGCCTGTTTAGCCTGTTCCCAATATGTTGTATGGCTCTTCATCCATACCATATCAGAGAAGAAATATCTCTCAGTAGGGATTGCCGGATTCTGATCCCACATGGAACCGGCTCCGGATTCATCGTCAAGGCCGGCGCCAAGATTAGTATATACGTTTGTATTGAATGCTCCGGATGCCTCATTATCTCTTGCATAGAATGAGATCTTTCTAAAACGGTTATCAAATGCATCATTATCCTCGGCGATGATCTTAAACTTACCCTCATAGGGCCTAGCCGCAATAATAGTACGTGAGATCAATACTCCGAGAGCGTTAAAAACATTCTCATAACCGGCCTCCAATACGCTCTTGCCGGCGCTAACGAATGTGCTTGTATCTACCACAGCGATCGAGCTCTGGCCTGTTACTTCTCGCGCGAGCGTATTCATTACGCTATATGCGTCTTTAGGTGAAAAATACAAAGTTGGCATAAAATTACTCCTTTTTTGATTCTGAATTTTTTACGAGCTCGGCGAATGCATCAACATTATCCGGCTCGGCCTTTTTATTTTCGTCAGGATCCTTTTTAATATTCAAATCGCTAACGCTTGCGGCCTTGATCTCCGGATCTGTATTGCCAAGCTCGAGCAATTCTTTAATATCACTCGGTTTGTATCCGGCCTTAGCCAACTCGATTAAATCTTTAATGGTCATGATTCGAAAACCTCCTGTTAAGTAATATATAACATATTGTTTAATGTTAGTAAACATTTGTTTAGAGTAAGCTCCGGGCCGTTACGCGGCCGAATCTCAGCCATGAATTATTAAAATAATCGGCCGTAAACATGTTATCGCAGAATACGCGGCCCATATATAACTCATGCTCGAAATCGATATCACAATTCTCTTTAATATCCTCGAGCATCAAATTGATATCATTATATGTATGATAATTTAGCGATTTTTCCTCGGATAGATGGAAATAATTTGATTTCCGTTCTATCGTTCTTAAAACTAAAAATTCTCTATGATGATATTTTTCATACATGAGCATTGTGGCCTCATTCTGCTCTATTGTCGACCATTTGGAGCGCCTTAAAAAACATCCTATTATTACATTGGCTTGATCTTCATAGATGGAAAATAATAATTTTTCGGTTGCTATCTCGCCTATCGCGGCCGGTATGTCATCCGTTGGCGGAATCTCCCATTTGCCGCCCCGGATCATTTTCGAAGTGGTATATTTTGAGATCTTTTTTTCTACCTCGGGATTATATTCGCAATACTCTAAAGCAACCCTCAAAAATATCTTGCTATCCTCGGCAACCGGTAAATCCTTAGTTATGATCTGGCCCTGTTCGACCTTGTTTATATCGATGCCAAAATGGATAAAATACGGCGAGAATTTAGATACAGTATTCGCCAGCATGAAGATCTTTACATCCGTGTTATCGCCTCTGATAAGGGATGATAATACGTTCTCAAAACGGCCGATCTCATTATTACCCATTTGGCGCTCGCCGGCCATTTGGATAAACTCATCGAAAATAATATATTTTAAATTGGCATATGCGATCGATTTACTATGAGATACATCGGAGAGAGAAGTTACGTAGCCTAATGTATCGATCTTAGTTCCGTTACCGTTTACCAAATAAAACTTATGTCGATAATAAGTAATTGTAAACTCCTCGCCGAATATCTCTTTTATGTAATCGACAAATGGAGCAAATAACTGCTCCATTCTGAATGCCTTTATATCCTCGGCCCATCGCCTCAGATAACAAAAACGCTTTTTGGTTCGCTTATATTCATCTAGCGCAAATTTTAGGCATGAATATGTTTTACCGTTTCCGCGCTGGCCTACGATCAAAAAGAAATCGGCGTTAGTTCCTAATATTTTCCGTAATGAGTAATAAATTGATTTTTTCATTTCGTTAGATAATCCTTATGAGCAAATCCGATCATTTTCTTATATTCGACCTTATAAAAATCTCCGGAGTAAAAACCGCGCCATGTTACGCTCGCGCCTTTAGGCATCCGGCAAATAATAGGGCTCTTTGTATTCGGGCCGGCTCTTAAATTTAAAGGATCATTAACAGTATTCACCTTTAGAGTTATGCCCGGGCAATATTTACAGATATCCGGATCAAATTTAAGATCCTGATTATCAGGAACAGGAACCGGATCCGGAGCGCTCGGAGCCTCAAAACCGTCATATCGGGGCCGGCAAAAACATTTGATCTTATTTCCGATATCCTTGAATGAATAATAATGCGGTAATACTTGGCCGCCGTTTGTGTTAAATTCAGTAACCTCTATTGAATCAGAATCCCAATCCCAATCAGTTACAGCGCCGCAATGATACATGATACCATTGCTCTTTTGGAATATGACAATATCACCGCGCTCCGGGTTATCTGTTACGGCATTATTATCCGCAAAATACTGATAGAGATATTTAACAACGGCAGCCATATCGCATGAATCGCTTTGATACATGAAATAATGCGCGGCCCATTTTGCCGCATCCGGATCCGTATCTGCATCCGGATCTATTATTGAGCGCCACATGGCCCAGCATAACCCAACCGCGCAAAAATCGAGATCCTGTTTCGGGCCGCATCCGGTAAAATAATCAACCCGATCCAGCTCATCGGCAAACTTATTATGTTTATGATTAGATCCCTCGGCCTGATATCCCCATTGCGATTTACATATATCTATAAACCTTTTGGCATAACATGATCCCATAAATCAGCCTCCATCCTTATCTAATTTATCAATGAGTTTGGTTAATGCTAGAGTATTATTCTCGATTGCTTTTGTCATATTGCTAACTTCATCTTTGTGCTCTTTTCGCATTTCCTCGATCTGTTTTTGATTCTGTTCATATTGCCATTTCACAAAATAAGCACATCCAACGGCCGCAACGATCGGAAAACCAACGGCCGATATAATTGATACAATATCAGTATTCATAATATTAAACCTCCAGTTAAGTATTATTAAACTTTGCTTTTATAATTAACGGCTCCCGGTAAAGAAAATTAAAAGAAAACCGAGAGCCGCCCCAATGAAACAAGAAAAATATGCTGGATCCTTGTTACCTAGCCTAATTATTAACCTTTTTTGAATTTATAACAAGCCTCATCAAAATTCATGATGCCCTGTTTATGGTAATTACAAAAATTGGAATTATGCTCTTTATAAAAACAATTAAAACAATTAACGGATCCCGGCGAGCATTTGTTTTTCCGGGCCAGCATTTCGCGAGTTGATTTAATCATGCGGATCCTCCATTTTTTGTATACTCTTTTACATTCTTGTAAAGTTCTTCATCTATATCAATTATCAGTTTCATTGTTTACCTCCGTAAATAATTCACATCCGGCGCCATCTTGACAATCATGTTCCGGTATATCGCATAAGATCAAATACGGCCCATGTGTATAATCGTAGAATATTTCAGAGCAATGATCGCAAAAAACACATGCGTGATCTGGGCATTTATAATCAAATCCATTATCACATTTAAATATTCTCATGTTTTATCCTCCCGAATCCAATTAGAATAATAATCATCACAATCAAAGCAAGGATCTTCCATTATTGATTGATTCAAATATCTGCAATTCATACAGCTCCGGGCCTCGTATGAATCGCAGTTAAAACCGGCGCTCATATCCTCGGCCGCGATGTGATTAAACTTTTGGTAAACCTCACAGGATGCATTTTTAGCGCATTTATGACATTTATACATTTCTTTATACCTCCATTTAAACAAAAACGGCCCGGAGTTAATCCGGGCCAAATCAAAATATTTAATCATTCCAGATCTACAAACTGGCCTGAATAGCAAGTACCATTACCGAAGTTTGTATCTTCATACTCGGATGTAGCAAATCCGCATTTGCCGGCATTGATAGCATCGATGTACTCCTGATTTGCAAGGATCTTCTCAATGTCTTTTAAACAATGATCCGGCAAATTGATCTTGTGGCCGCTGGCGATCAATACGGCTCTCTTTTTGCCTTTTTTGCCCTCATATGTGAAAACTCCATCAACCTTTAATGTTTGATGGCCGTTCTCCTCGATGAGCTCTTTAAGGTTAACAAACGGAAAATCATCCGCGTTTACGTTAAATGTCTTGCCATGCTTGAAATTGTCATTAAATAAACCCATAAAAATTACTCCTTTAAAATAGTTAGTTAGCATTAGCGGTTGCCTCTTGGTTACATGTAAAATACATCATTAGGATCCTCAGCATTTACCTCCTTTACATTGGAATTTGGAAAATCAAGCGATTGCGGCATTAATGACGCGATGAGCATCTGATTTTCTTTTTCAAGGCTCTCGATCTGTTTCCTGTATAGATCATTTGCCTTTTCTAACGTTTTGATTCTTGCATGAAGTTTAGCGATCTCGGCGCGGCCTATAATCATGATCTGTTACCTCCGGAAATTATACAATCAAGATGAGTTAACAGATCGGCGCGATCAGAGCAACGGCATGCAAAATTACCATCGAGATAGAGATCATAAAAATCGAGATTCAGATCATTATCATGCCAGCTCATGATCTTGATAAGCGGTAAAGTATAGCCGCTAAATCTTGTTTTCTTTTCGTTCATTTTATTCCCCTCCTGATTACAAATAATCCCGCGTTTTAGGTTTTATATGCCAATAGAATATAGCATGATTATATAGTCAGAGTCAAGGATATAAAGGGGAGTCGGAGAGACCCATGAAGTA
>JAGCNM010000019.1 GCA_017645955.1 Candidatus Saccharimonadota bacterium | reverse complement strand
CGAAAAATTAAATTATTAACCGAGTCGTAACGAATTTGGTGAGTGAGGAAAAGTATCCGGATGTAATTGAGCTCAAACTAAAACTTCGCTTTTCCCAATAAACACACGGCTCACAAAACAAATTCGTAACAAAATGGAAATTAAGAAGTATGTAGTATTGCCAGAAGAAATTCTGGTAGGCCTCGCTGAGGGCAAATTTATAGAGGGATCATTGCATCGTGACAAAAACACAGGGCGTATTGTGTTCAATGCCTACAATCGCTTGTCGCGACAGCCAGGATACCAGAAACCTAAGGAGGAGGTGATTGGTGAAACCGACTTTGGTCGCGTAGCCGAGACTCCAAAGAAGATTAAGGTATACGAGAGTTTCCCCAAGCGTATGGGCACTGCCCGTATCTTAGCTGCTCTCGACCGTGAAATAAAGGACATTAAGGGAACCATTTTTAATCGTGAAATCATAGAAAGGGTATAAGTATGGATAGCAAGGCAGAAAAGAAGTTTTATAAAGAGATGATGAAAATAGGTGTTGATGCACTGGTTTTCTATAGTTTGAGTAGAACAAAACTCTGGAAAAAGGATGTAAGAAATAAGGCTCTAACCAGACAGGGAGATTTGTTAGCGCGCGACATATTCGTACTGATCAACAATAGAGTTGCGCCTTCGCCAGCAGGACTTGTGGTAGCGATGATCGCTATCATGCAGACTTTTAACTACCTGATGCAGAGTTTGCCGAGTGGCATCTACAAAGGACTTTCGGGTATGCTAAATTCTTTCAGAGTGTTTTTTGGTCAAGATGGATGGCGATGGGTAAAGCACGACATCGTGCAGTATGCCTATGAGGATCTGTTTCATGGCAGAAAGGTTGATAGCCAGAAAATCGTTGATGAAGTAGATAACTTGCTAGCGTGGGAAGATGAGAATTATCATAAAAATTTTAAAAAGTAAAGTATCATGGAAGCATTAGTAATGATTAAAGAGGTGGGCGCATACTCTGAGCGCCAGTATCAGAAACAAGGTGGTGGCTCTGAATATTTTAAGAGTCGCGGAGTCGTAATGAAGCGCGGAGGCGATGAACTCTATGGCGAAATGATAGGCGAATACGCCAGCAAGAACCGCGATGCGGTATTGCGTCAGGATGTACCCTACATCGTTAAGGGTTTTTGGAAACACCGCACTTGGCAGGACCAGAACGGCCAGAACCGCCACGAGAATATGTTTTACATAACCGATCTTCAGGCTCTTTGATACATTAAACATTCAAAATTAAAAATTAAAAAATGGGATTTTGCTATCAGAAGAATTTTTGTAATCCTACCCAGCCCGTTGACGAAGCGCAGTTCAATGCGCTCGTCAGGGCCACGGAGTGGGCAGAGAAGATTGATAAGTTTCGTGAAACTGGTGATCAGGCCATTAAGCGTAAGTTGCCTGCGTTTATATTCCAGGCTACATTCGATGAAACTACATCGAAGGCCGGTAAAACGGGTGCTTGGCGCAAGCAAGCTGCTACAAAGCTTACAGGCCTCGTTGTAATGGATGTTGACCACATTGAGAGTCCTTTAACCTTGTACCAAGGATGGGTGGAAAAAGGCCTTGACTTTAAGAAACTTGGTATCCTTTTTATTTATATTACTCCAAGCGACAAGGGCATTAAGGTGGTGTTTAAGGCGGATGTATCTAAAGGCAACCTTATAGCTAATCAGCATGCTATGGCTGAATTGCTGGGTGTGGTTGTAGATGAGAGTTGTAAAGATTCTTCAAGAATGAGTTT
>JAGCNM010000018.1 GCA_017645955.1 Candidatus Saccharimonadota bacterium | reverse complement strand
CATGCCTGCTCCCCAAATTTGGATGCTTGGTTTCTTTGCAATCTTGGCACAAGCTGGGGCTGAGACCCACCAAGTACCACTACCAGTTGGACTCATGTTTGTATCACCACCGCTACTTGCTGGATAGACTGCTGCTACGACACAGAAGTATTTACCGGCTGGGACGTCGTAGACGTTATACACACCGGTTGGATTACTGCTTTCCGAATAAACTGCACATTTACCGCCATAAACCGGAACGGAATAGCAGATATTTGAATCGCCTGTTTCAAACGCACCGCCAGAAGTTGTATTGGAAGCATAACCAATTAATGCGGTTTTTGTCCCACCATCATTCGTAGCATACGTTCCTTGTGTTATACTATTATACCTTGGCTCAATAGTTACATTAAAGCTAGAGACAGTTGCAGTTTCACCTGCAAAAACAATATCCTTTGCTAATGCAACGCTTGAACGATGCAAATAGTTATAAGGAACCTTTACGTCAGCATTATCACTTGCATTTCCTCCCCTGCTACTACTAATCCAGCACGTATTAAGATGGTCACACTCCCTCCAACATATACCATCCCCATCAGGCTCATCACAATCATAACTATCACACTCCCACGGCCCGCATTCCTGGGTCTCAGATACAGTCGCCCAAACTGGATAACCTGACATAATTTTCTCATTTATAGTCGCACCGACATCTCCGTCTGTAATACCATAATTATTATTAGTTGTGTCCGTCACAACAGAACCAATTGCAAAAGATTGTGATTTGTTGTTACCCGCATCCGAAAAAATATCGTATTTGTTTTCCCATTTACCAAATCTCGACAACTCCTGATTGTTTTGAGGATAATGCCCTGCCGAAAGGCTACTACTATGCTCCTTATGAGCATCACTAGAAGCAAGCTTATTCGCTAGTGACTGTACGCCAGAATAATAACAATGCCGCCAATCAATACTATCACCCGGTTTTGCGTAAACTGTTTTAGCCCAACCAGTTCCAATACTACTATTCTTCACGTGAGAAGAAACCGTAGTCGTATTGCCACCTGCAATTCCGCTACAGTCATCGTTTCCTCCATCTCCACCACATTTTTCAACCTTCACTTCCGTACAGGCTTGAGACGTTACACCGCCACCACCCACAGACATCGTTTCGCAGAAGTTATAAATATTCCCCTCGCTACTCTTATCAAACGTAATATTATAATAATCACGATGCACATAACGGCTACCCGTATCAGCATCTAAATAAGGCCTGGAAGACTCGTCCGCAATTAGCCCATTATAAGCATCGTTATTATACGCCGTTCCAATGTTAACATACCCACTTGTCGTACCGTCGACACTCATTGCAGAGTAATCACCACTAACTTGATTACCATCCAAATCCGTACCCACATCAACAGTATAACCAGAATCACCAAACCCAGAACGAGTCACCGTCCAAGGCACATTCTCAACACTACCATGTGAATAAATATTGTGCGAAAAAGTAATTGCAGCCGAATCGCCTCCACAAACTACCATCACCTTAGTATCCGCTCTGCTGCCACTATTACTCGGTCCAGTCGTATTCCAGTCGTTCATCCCTTCAATAGCTGTAGAACTAGTACGATTAGAAATGTGAGACGAAGAAGACAAATCTCCCTCCCCATCCGCAAAAACCCGATTAACTACAACATGGTTACATATTACCGACCCAAAAAATGCCGCTATTATTACGGCAAAAACTAATCCCCTATTTTTTCTTTTCGCACCACTTTCCATGCAACCATATTAACATAACCACAATCAATTTTCAATTAACTAGTTACAAAAATTCTCTCTAAACCAACTATCAGCCGGACCAGCTGTCATTAAAACTACTAAATAATTGTCGCTCAAATACTTTTTTAATAATTTCAATAATTCCTCATTTAGTTCAGCAGCTTCCGCAACATCACTGTTTGATAACGTATCAATAAACTCTTTCGGTTCAATCACTCTTAAATCTGGATTCTCTCTCGTTAAATATGTCGGCAACCAAAACACTTTATCTACGCCCAAAAACGCATCCTTATATCCATCAAAAACTTCGTGCTGTCTTGTATTTTGATGCGGCTGATAAACGACAACTATACCTTTTTTCCCACGCATCTCCACCTCGTCTTTCGCAACATTAATTGTTGCCATAATTTCTTCTGGATGATGCGCATAATCCGAATAAACTCCGTCAGCCAATCTCTCGAATCTTCGCCCGACTCCCGGAAACTTATTTAATATTTCAATTAAACCAGGACAATCAAATAACACGTCCGCCCCGTCCTCATCCTGCACCATTTTTAAAACCGCTTCCGCTGCTAAACTCGCATCCTTCCGCCTTGCCTCTCCAGCTAATTTAAAATCATCTACTTCAAAAACATTACTCGACTCAATCACTTGTTCACTTTGTTTCCTGAATTGACTAAAGGCGTTTACATAATCCTGAACTGTTGGATAAATATCCGGATGATCATATGAAACTGCCGGAATTACAGCAAGCCATGGATGATACTTCAAAAAGTTTCGATCGTATTCGTCCGCTTCGTAAATAAAATACTTATCACCTTTATGATATGAACCACTTGCCGAAAAGCCTAAAGTCGTTCCAACAATATACGAAATCGGCAACCCCAATTTTAATCCTGCCCAAATTATCATTGACGTCGTGGTTGTTTTTCCATGCGTTCCTGCCACTGCCACCATTTTTAGCCCAAGTTTCTCAACCAAAAACGCCGTTAAATCATCACGTTTTGTAACTTTCATTCCAGCTCCCTTGGCCAAAACAAGCTCCGGATGATCTTCCTTTAATGCCGAAGTATGACAAAACCAATCTACGCCTTCTTTTATCTTCTTTTCTAAAAACTTACCGTCTTGTTCGCCAACAAAAACCTCAATTCCAGCTTCTATTAATTCGTCGTAAATTGCGCCCTTAGCTAAATCGGAACCAAAAACAGTATATCCAGCTGCTTTTGCCATTAAAGCTAGTGGTCCCATGCCTGTACCTGTTATCCCAGATATATAGATATTCATGTTATAATTATATAATGAAGATTAAATCCGAGCAAGAAATGCTAGATTTTGGCGAAAGTTTCGCCGGCAAAGCGAATGTTATTGAATTAATTGGTGACGTTGGTGCGGGAAAAACTACTTTTGTGCGCGGTCTCGCAAAAGGACTTGGCATCAAAGAGCCAGTCACTAGCCCTAGCTTCACAATTTCTAAATCCTACGCTTTAAAAGATGGTGGCTTTCTTGTTCATTACGACTTTTACCGCCTTTCCGACCCGGGTCTCATGGCTGAAGATCTACAAGAAAATTTGGCTAACCCGAAAAATGTCATTGTTATTGAATGGGGCGAATCAATAAAAGACCTCCTCCCGAAAAATCATACCATTATAGAAATCAAACAAACTCCTTCTTTTCGAATACTAAACATAAAATAGATTTGAAATCCAAAAATGTATATTCCTGACGTTTACCAGTGTATGACATTTTTGGATTTCAAGTCGTATGAGAAAAGAAGGAGTTTGCTTGATATGATATAATCTCTGTATGAATTTATATCTTGATACTTCAACTCCCGAAACCATTTTAAAACTAGACGATAAAGAATATCGTTACGTTTTTGCAAATGATTTAGCTGAAAAACTATTAAGTTTTCTACGTGATAAGCTTGCTGAGAATCATAAGACTTTTACCGATATTACTGAAATTACTTTCATGTCTGGTCCTGGTTCGTTCACTGGTCTAAGAATCGGCGCAGCTATCGTTAACACTCTTGCTTCCGAACTAAACATTCCGCTCTATGACCATCATGGCAAACAGCACAAAATCATCCTCCCCGATTATGGCCGCGGTGCCAATATTTCAAAACCTAGAAAATAGCTAATTTTTCTTAACTTTTTGCTCACGAATTCTAAAAATAAAATGAATCGCTGAAGTTAATAGAACTGATAATACTAGAACAACCCCACCTTCAATCGTTGCTAAAATAACTTTTCCTTTTGTATTATCCGGTTTTAGAACTAAACTCTCACCAAGCGGCGCCGTATATGTCAAATCAGACGGATCATAAGCAATCTGCACTCCCTCTTCCCCAGAATCTGCAATCTTTACGTTGGTCACATTTAAATCCATCTTACTAAATTTAATTTTAAACACTGAGTTTTCCGAATCGCGATCAGCATGGAAAATTCTTAAAATCGAACCTACACTTTTATCAATCGTAACTCCCGTAAAAGCTGGCGTCTCATCTCCTGCTTTTACATATACATCTCCACTTTTACTAATCATCATTGTCGTTGTCGACGCATCATGAATTCCGCCCATATCAATCACTAAATCTTTTCCTAAGAATACAAACGTATCGTCATCCGTCGTAATCTCAACTTCTTCCTCGCCACTTAAAAGCGCCGTAAATGGCACCGCAAAATTCATTGTGAATAAATGGTTATGCCCATCCGTATTCACAGAATCGTTTTCTTTAAACTCAACATCGTCTAATGGATAAAACTCTACATCCGCAAACTCGAACTCCGACCTCTCCGTACTGTAATTCATTTTTAAAACACCATTATAAACTTTGCTTTTTCCTTCGACTTCCGTAAACCATCTCGTCATATCTTCTAGACCTTTGTTTGGCGTCAATGACCCACCTTTTCCGACCGGCAAAAGCTGTTCATCAAGTTCCGATCCAACTAACCCTTTTTCAATTTCCTTCCTAATGTAATCACAACTAGACCATTCAAATTGTCTTGCTTTTAATTCTTTACTTAGTTTAATATCATACATGTCGACACATGCATCCGGCTTTTGGTCATAATACACGACCGGCAAAGAGACATTCATCCCCTCCTCAATCCCCGCGCTAGCCAAGATCGCATCTGGTGTTCGCGATATTTCTGTGTTCATTATATCTGTTACTGTGCCGGATAATTTTGTCACAGTAAAAATAATAGCAGCTACAAAAGCTGCGACAATTACCCCCCCAACAATTTGTTTACCTTTATTCTGCTGATTCTTCATTTTGAACCTCTCTTTTTACATTATATAAGCTTTTTCAGCTAAAAGTCAACAAAACCTTATCTTTCTTCTATAATACCCAACCTTTCATTTGAAAGAACTTCAATATTAAATGGCTCTTCATACGAATTAATAGTCTCGAGCTCCTTCTTTATATTACTTAAATATTCGTCTAATACTTCCTTCGTAATTTTTCCAGTCTTCTCGAACTCATAATCCTCTTCGACTGTTTTTTCTTCTTCCAATTCTTCTTCATCCGGCAAAAATCCTGGTCGTGAACGATCTAAATAAATATCTCCAGAATTATGATAAATTGCAAGCGAAACGCCCGTCATCAAAAACGTTACAAAAATCGCACCAATTCCAAGCAATATCAAATTTCGTCCACCCGCCGTCATAGACTCTCCTTTAACTCAGTCACAAACTTCACATTTTTACTAGCTAAACTTTTCAACGCTGAAACATCCGAAACCATTTTTTTTCTTTTTTCTCGCACGCTAGTCAACTTATTATAGAAACCTTCCGGTTCTGCCCGACAATCCATTGCAACTAAATCTTCCAAACCCTGTTGATAACTAATATAATCATTCACAAATGTCACTTTCGCCGTTGCATATTCACTCTGATTATTAATCAAATTCGTTTTTGATAAATTATTTTCAACTAATCTTACATTTAAAGTCGTAATATACTTTGAATAAACCGTTTCAAAATGTGAACCTAAAAAAACCCTAGCCTTAGAATCTAACTTTTGAACATTTTTTAAACTGTCTTTGATTTTTTCACAATTGTCAATGATTGAATTTTTTTGTCCTTCCGAAATCGCTGAGACCGAAACAACGGGGCAAATTAACGCCAACAAACAACAACAAATAATCACGGACGTTTTCTTCATAGAACGATTATAACACGGAAAAAGAGAAGTTGTCACTCTTATTAATCCCGCTTCAACATCACTGTAAACGCTTCGCTTGGAATATCAATTTTTCCAAATCTCTTCATTCGCGCTTTCCCGCGTTTTTGTTTTTCAAGTAACTTTGCTTTTCTATCTCTATCACCCGTATGGATTTTCACCGTCACATCTTTTCGGTATGCTCCGATAGTTTCGCGCGCAATAATTCTCGCGCCAATTGCCGCCTGTAATGCCACTTCATAATTTTGACGCGGTATCACTTCTTTTAATTTTTTCGTCACTTCCCGCCCAATCCCATCTGCCTCCGAACGATGCGCCATCACCGAAAGTGCATCAATTTTATGTCCCCCAACTAGAAAATCAATCCTCACTAAATCTTCTGCCCGATAGCCATCAAGTTCATAATTAAACGACGCATAACCCGAAGTCGCCGATTTTAACTGGTCATAAAAATCTGTGAGTAAATTCGCCATCGGCGCCTCAAAATCAATCACCGCTCGGTCTTCAATGTAAGACAAATTCGTCTGATGCCCGCGCTTCTCATTAATTAGGTTTAACACATTCCCAATCATTTCCTTCGGCAAAATAATTTCGCCCTTTACCCACGGTTCTCTCACCTCGCGAATTTCTGAAGCATCCGGCAAATCCGCCGCTGACTTTATTTCAATTATTGTCCCGTTATTTAAAACTACTTCATAATTCGTAGATGGATTCGTTACGATTAAATCAAGGTCAAATTCCCTTTCTAGTCTCTCCCGAATAATGTCCATATGAAGAAGCCCTAAAAATCCGATTCTAAGGCCAAACCCTAAAACTGGCGAGTTTTCCGGCTCAAATCTAAGCGCCGAATCCGACAAACTCAGTTTTTCAATTGCTTCTTTTAGTTCCTTGTATTGATCATTCGAAACTGGAAAAAATCCCGCATAAACAAACGGCAAAACATTCTTATAACCAGGCAAAGCTTCTGTCGCCGGATCATCTACTAATGTGACCGTATCACCAACTTTCGCTTCGCGCGTCGTTTTCAAGTTTGTAACAATATAGCCAATTTCCCCCTCAGTTAGCTTTTCCTTCGGATTCATTTTTGGCGTCAAAATCCCAACTTCTAAAGCCAAGCCCTTTGTCTCGGCCGCCATCATCAAGATCTCGTCATTCTTCTTAATCTCGCCATCGAAAATCCGTACGTACAAAACTACTCCGCGATAATCGTCAAAATACGAATCAAAAATCAAAGCTTTCGTTTTATTCATACTCTATATTATATCTTATTTCGCCTTCTCAAGCAATTTGTAGGTATAAGCCGCTAAAGCTCCGCCGATAAGTGGACCGACGATAAATACATAGACTTCAGCAATCGGAGTGCTATTTCCACTAAACGCTGCAACAATTGCTGGTCCAATTGATCTTGCCGGGTTTACACTTGTACCAGTCAACCAAATTCCAAGAATATGTACTGCCACGAGTGAAAGTGCAATTACAATCCCCGCCACATTTCCGTGTTTCGCCTTACTCGACGTTACGCCAAGAATCGACATCACAAAGACAAATGTTAATAGTATTTCAACTAAAATACCGACCCAAATATTATTATTAACTCCAGAAAGCCCATTCGAACCAAATCCCCCAGTCATATCGACTATTCCAGCTCCTCTAAATATTAATGCTAAAAGCCCCGCCCCAACTAAAGCACCAATAATCTGAAAAACTACATAACCAAAGAAGTCCTTCACGGAAATCTTCTTCTGAATTAACATTGCAAGCGAAACCGCCGGATTAATATGGCAACCCGAAATATTACCAATACTATAAGCCATCGTAAGAAGCCCAAGACCAAATGCAAACGCCGTTAAAATATACCCACACCCAGCTACCGGATCGCATCCGACTGCCATCGCCGTGCCACAACCAATAAGCACCAAAACCATTGTGCCGATAAGTTCAGCAAAATATTTTTTCATATTGTTCCTCCATTAACTAACTTAAGTATAGCACTATTCTAAAAAACTATACAGTATGTGGCGCCGGACCTCGTTCTACGACTGCGTCTAGAATCTTATCGACTCCAAAACCAGTTTTTCCCGAAGCCTCGATAATCTCATCTCGCGAACAACCTAAAAGATTCATAATCTGCGCTGAAACTTTCTCTACGTCCGCCGCTGGGAGATCAATTTTATTAATTACCGGAATAATCTTCAAATCTTGTTCCAAAGCCAAATACACATTCGCTAAAGTTTGCGCCTGAATCCCCTGCGTTGCATCAATCACTAAAACCGCTGTCTCAACTGCCTGTAAGCTCCTCGAAACTTCATACGAAAAATCAACATGTCCTGGTGTGTCAATCAAATTCAATGTATAACCATTCCAATGCATTGTCACTGGCTTCAGCTTAATCGTAATACCTTTTTCGCGCTCAAGCTCCATCGAATCAAGCAACTGCTCCTTCATTTCGCGTTTCGGAACAGTACCCGTCAGCTCCATCATCCGATCCGCAATCGTCGATTTTCCATGATCAATATGCGCAATAATACAAAAATTTCGTATCTTTTCCATTTCGTTTAATTATACAACAAAAACGCTAAAATCCCCTCATTATCTGTGATTTTATTTCATAAAGCTTTACAAATAAGCAAAAGTGTGATATAATTATAAGAGGAGTTCGAATCATTACACTCCAAAAATTCGCCGGCGGGCATACGCAGGAGGTATAACCCTAATGTTATACAAGAACCTTTCCGTAAAGGAGCTCTATTCTTCCATCCCGGCTACCGCTATCATTGCCCAGTTCTTCGAAATTGGACTGGAAATTGGTAGCTCTCAGCTGGCCGTTTCGGCTATGGAAGAGCTGATGATTCGTGGCGACACAGATATCATCGCCGCCAAATTGCAGTCGGCCTCCGATAAAGGCCAGCTCAAACTCGGCACCTCCATCACCGGCATGATTGCCAGATCTCTGATGGAATGCCGCGAAGACCCGATTCTTCACAGATACGGGAAAATCGTCCAAAGAGGCGGAGGCAGTGAAGGCATCTTTAAGTGGATGCAGACACCCGAAGCGGAGCAAATGTTCCAGGGTGAACGCTTAACCGACAAAAAGAATGCCTTCCTAGCACAGCAAGAATTGCTGCAAGAGCAAGAGGCCAAAAAACGCAGAGAAATCCTCTGCGATGATTCTGCCCAAGATTGGGTGAAAGAATCCCTTGCTGAACTGTTTGAGCCGTAATCCTTTACTAAAAAAAGACCCCGTTAATTCTTTAACGGGGTCTTAATTTTTTACTTATCAACGCCAATCATCGATAGCGACAACTTTCCGTTATCAATCGCGACTAGCCTTACTTTTACCTTATCTCCAACATGTAACACTTCTTCAACTTTCTTCAAACGTCGTCCCTCAACAATCTGCGAAATATGAAGCATCCCATCAATCCCCGGCATAATATTTACAAACGCACCGAAATCTTTAATCGTCACAACCGTACCTTCATAAACCTTCCCAACTTCCGGTTCCTCGGTTAATGACTTCACCCATTCGAGCGCCTTTGCGATACTCTCCGGATCTTTACCTGAAATCGTAACAAGCCCAGAATCCTCAATATCAACTTCCGCCCCAGTTTCAGTCGTAATCTTATTAATCATCTCCCCACCCTTACCGATTACTGCTCCGATTTTATCCGGATTAATCATCAACTTCTCAATCCTTGGTGCATACTGCGAAATCTCTTTTCTCGGCTCCGGAATCACCTCGAGAATATGATTTAGAATGAACATCCTCCCTTCATGACTCTGTTTTAACGCCTTCTCCATAATCTCAACCGGAAGTCCATGTACCTTCATATCCATCTGGAGCGCCGTGACGCCTTCCGTTGTACCAGTTACCTTAAAGTCCATATCGCCCGCGAAATCCTCCGCATCCATAAGGTCCGTTAAGACATATGCCTTATCAACATCATCCGCCGTAATCTCCGTCCCCTTCGGTACATCAACCATTAGTCCCATTGCCACCCCAGACACCGGTCTTTTAAGAGGCACGCCCGCGTCCATTAAAGCCATACAAGACGAACAAGTCGCCGCCATTGAAGTCGAACCATTTTGCGACATAATTTCAGTTACTGAACGAATCGCATAAGGGAACTCTTCTTCAGACGGCAATACTGGAATCAAAGCTCTTTCTGCCAAATATCCATGCCCAATCTCTCGTCGCCCTGGCGAACCAATTCTCCCCGGCTCTCCAACCGTATAAGACGGCGCATTATAATGATGCATATAACGACGCTTCCCATCGGTTACTTCCATTGTATCGACATCTTGAGAATAAGAAAGCGGCGCCAAAGTGACGATATTCATCGCCTGCGTTACGCCTCTTGTAAATAGTGACGACCCGTGTGTCCTCGGTAAAATCCCTACCTGCGAAGAAAGCGGCCTTACCTCGTCCAACTTTCGCCCATCCGGACGGATACCTTCCTCAACAATCCCCCGTCGTACCTCTTTAAACAAAGCCAGCTCAAACGCCTGATCATAAACGTCACGAAGATTCTCATCATACCATTCAACCTTCTCGTTATCCGTTTCACCCTGGCCTTTAGATAGCGCAAACTCATCATGCATCGCATATTTAATATCGTCTAAAATATGCGCCCTCTCCATCACATTCCCTCGTACTTTCGAGCCAAACTTACCCTTCGTCCAATCTTCAACTTCCTTCAAAATCGCCTCATCTGGCAATACTAATTCATATTCCTGTTCTGGAGCTGCAACTTGTTTAGAAAGCTCTCTCTGTAAATCTAATACTGGCTGTACATTCTTTACCGCCCAGTGCATTGCTTCAATAATCGTCTCTTCCGGAACTTCTTTCATTCCCGCTTCAACCATCATCACCTTACCATCTTTACAAGCTACAACAAGATCCATTGGTGACTCTTCGCGCTCTTCCGGTGATAAGAACCCCTTAAATTCGCCTCCAATTCGTCCAATTCTAATCCCCGCCACTGGTCCATCAAACGGCACCCCAGCATTCATTAACGCCGACGACGCCGCAATCATCGCCACGCAATCCGGTCTAAACGACGGATCCATCGATAGAACCGTACAAACTACCTGGATTTCCTGACGATATCCCTTAGGGAATAACGGCCTAATCGGTCGATCAATCAAACGACCAACTAAAACCGCCTCATCCGCCGGTTTCCCCTCTCTCTTAATAAAGCGCGAACCAGAAATCTTCCCCGCCGCGTACCACTTTTCTTCGTAATCGATAGAAAGCGGGAAGAAATCCTGTACCACAGGCTTTGTCCCAACTACTCCTGACCCTAACACGACCGTATCGCCATAAGTTACTAATACCGAAGAAGTCGATCGGAAACCAACCCTATTTACCTCTAGAGTTAACTTTCGCCCCAACCAATCCGTCGAAACTTGGATTGTCTTCTTCCCGTTAGGGTTTATTATTTCCATAAAAATGTTCCTTTCTCGGGAAAACTCCAGATACGATACGCCAAAATCGCTAAATACCTATTCTCGAGACATTACGGAGGTTACGACCGAGTATTAGGGCGCTCGCCCCGTGACGACGGGCGCGAGCGACCCGTGTCGAGAGAATAGGTATTAGCAATTTTAGCTAATCATATCTGCCGTCTTCCCAATTGTTAATAACACTTTAATTATACCAAACCTTGATTTTTTTCGCAAAGTATGCTATAATAGTAGTATAAGTTATGTCCAATTACAAGGGAGGGATTTATATGGACACAGGCTACAAGTACATTAATCTATTAGACGAACAGGCCGGGGACTATACCTGCTATCAGCTAAGTCACCCAATTATCTGCAACATGGACTACTTCGTCAGGGCATTCTGGATGCCAACGAAGCGTCAGCTGTCGAACAAACTGACGTTTTTACCATATGCGAACGATAGGACAAAGTTTCAGCTCCTCTTTAATGCGCTGGCAATCTACAAAGATCCAGACAAGCCGACGCAAGAAGAAAGAGAGAAACACGAGAAAAACCGTCTCACAGTCCTAAATAAGGCCTGGTATCACATTAACCAGGTCATGCGTCACTTCTACCCAGATGGCGAAACAGGTATCACTCCGTTTTTCGATACGGAAAGGCCCATCGTTGCCATTGAGGATTTCGAGATTTCCATGAGCGGTAGACTCCCGATGCAGGAAGAGTATTTCATCAAAGAATACTGGAAACCCATCGCCGCGTACTACCATAAAAGAAATGAAGGAGTTCGTTTCCAAATTCATTTCAATAAGGAAGGCGACAAAATCTCGATTTCGGCCGATCCGATTAAGCACAACATCCTCTGCGAAAGGAACCATATCGAAACCGCCCCCGACGGCAACGAGCTTTACAAGCAAACTCTTTATCGCATCGTTTCCGACGTCGCAGACAGCATCGAACTGGCTGCAGCCATATACGAAGAAGCCCTCGTCTAACAAAAAACCCGCTCATCCGAGCGGGCTTTTTCCTTACTATTTCCTAAGACCGAGTTTCTTCACAGTTTTCTTGTATAGCTCAAAATCAGTCTCTTCGAGGTACTTTAGAAGCTTTTTGCGCTTCCCTACCATCTGCATTAAACCTCTTTTGGCCATAAAGTCATGTTTGTTGTTTTTAACGTGCTCAGTTACTTCTTTAATGCGCTCCGTTAAAATCGAAACTTGAACTTCAGGAGAACCAACGTCCGCCTTATTACGGGCAACCTTGGCAATAGCCTTGTCCTTATTCTCTTTTGTTATCATGCGAAAAATTATATCACACTTCTCTCTTTAAATCAACGCCTATTTAGCAACACAACGAGTTGGATATCCCATATGGAATCCTTCCTGCCTAATGGAAAAAGCAGAACTTGTAAAACGTGCAGTATATCGATCGTCACCAGACGCAATTGAAGATGTCCAGTACTCGCCATACGTCCCTACGTTAGAATAAGCACCGGTCTCAAATTCTCCAGACATCGTCACAGAAAATGCATTCCTAAGATTTGTATAATTATTATACGAGCTACTCAAAGTCTGGTAATCTCCACTGCTAGTCGGCAGTTTCCATCCGGCAGGGCAAATATCTTCAAGAAGCTCTGTTGCAGAACTTGTACCTAAACAATAACTACCCGCTGAAACAGCCCAATGATTGTAATAAATACCTCTTTTACCAGAACCAGACCCATAATGTGTAGCTACGGTATTCTTATAATCATCCACTATTTTTGCAGATCCATTCTGCCAAGCTATGCTGTTCGACGTTTTAACTACAGCCGTCTGACAATAAGGCGACGAACCACCACCATTTATCAGAGAATTAAGCGCTGTATTAGAAGCATTGGTGGTAGAACTATCAAGGTTAGCTTGAACAGAAGAATCAGTAATATCCAAAGCTAGATTATCTAACATCCAAATCTTTCCATCAGCAAGTTTAGCAACTTTATAATTTGTGCCGTCACGCGAATCTGTTAACGCGTATGCCGTACCAGTAGTCATCGAATTTAGAACGGCGCTCTTTTGACTCGAAGAAAGCGAATCAAAATCCTG
>JAGCNM010000017.1 GCA_017645955.1 Candidatus Saccharimonadota bacterium | reverse complement strand
TCTGCACCTAAATCAACCGCTTGTTCATAAATCCCCTTCATCAAATCCGCGCCTGAAGTCTTATAGCTTCCCGGCCAGTTTTCAACACAAAGCGTGTTAATAATCTGCCCGCCCTTTGCCTTCCCTTCTAAAACTAAAACTTTTTTATTAGCTCGCGCAAGATAAATCCCAGCTGTTAGCCCAGCCATCCCTGCGCCGACAATAATCGTATCATACATATTTTTATTATACCTTATTAATCACTGGGATGACAATCGGCGTATGTCCCGTCGCATCAAACAAAATATGCGTAATATCTTCTTTTATTTCTTCCTTTAAAACTTTCATTTCAGGATCAGTAGAAATTGATTTATCCGTCTTTTGTCGTAGATAGTGGCGAATCTTGCCGATTAACTCTTCCGAATTATCTAGATAAATAAATGCCCTAGAAACAATATCCGGCGTTTTCATTAAATGTCCAGTTTTCTTATTTAACGTTAAAACAATAACAAAAATCCCTTCACGCGAAATATGAATTCGGTCTTTAATTACCGCCTCGTGTACCGGCTTATCTGCATCATCAAATAGTTTATTCCCAACCGGTATTCGCCCCGCTTTTCGAATTGTTTTGTCCGGAAGAAGTTCAATAATATCGCCATCATCCGAAACTAAAATCCTGTCGCGCGAAAGCCCTATAACATTTTCCGCCATTTCCGCGTTATGTTCAAGCATATAAAACTCGCCGTGATACGGAATATAATTTGTCGGATGAAGTCGTGTTACGAAATCAACATGGTCTTCAAAATACGCATGACCCGATAAATGTAACGGCCCAATATTTGTTAAATGCGTTTTTCCGTTTTGAATCACCTGCGCGCCTTCGCGAAGTAGTCCATCAACCGTCGAAACGACATGCGGTTCATTTCCCGGAATTGGATTCGACGAAAAGACAATTGTATCAGTCGGCTTGATTTTAATAAATTTATGCGCGCCCGAAATCATGCGACTTAAAACTGCGTTTAACTCGCCCTGCGAACCCGTACAAACAATACAAACCTTTTCATCCGGAAGTTTTATAATATCTTCCATTTTCATAATTGTATCTTTCGGCACTTTTATCGCTTTTGAACGTAGCGCTACCTCGACGTTATTAATCATCGAAAATCCTGAAAACGCCACTTTTCGTCCTCTCGCTGCCGCTTCTTTTAGAATTAATTCTATACGAGAAATCTGTGACGAAAAGCATGAAATTATTACTCGCCCGTTAACGTAATGGTCCATTACTTTACCTAAATTCTCGCCAACGTCATATTCTGAATGTGGATGGCGTCCCGGCGAATCAATATTTGTCGATTCATTAAACAATAAATCAACGCCTTCCTTCTTCACAATCTCGTCAATTCGTTCATAATCCGTTTGAATCCCCATCGGCTTCTCTTCGTGTCGCCAGTCACCAGAAAAATAGATTAAGCCGTTCGGCGTCCTCACGACAATTGCTGTATTGCCCGGAATCGAGTGAAGCGTATGAATGAATTCAACCGAAAAATGTTCACTAATCTTAATTTTTTCATGTTTAAACGGGTCAACTGTCACATAATTTAAATCCGGCTCTTCGTCTAACTCGGACATTTGTTTTTTAATCATCCCGAGCGTAAAATCCGTCCCGTAAATCGGCGTTAAAGGATTAAACTTCGGGAGAAGATGTCGGCAAGCCCCGATATGATCTAGGTGCGCGTGCGTGAATAAAATCGCTTTTACATTCGCCATATTATCTTCAAGATATTTAATATCCGGGATCATATAATTTACACCCGGATAATCCTCGCCCGCAAACAAAACCCCCATATCAATCACAATCATTTCCGATTTATATTCGAGAATCGTCATGTTTTTACCGATACCGAATTCCCCAACCCCACCAATCGGAATAATTCGTACCGCATCCGGATTCGGTCGCATCGATTTTAGTTTCGCATTCGTAACTTGTTCGCCATTATAACCATTATATTTAGACTTATTGACTGGAATCCCGATAATATGTTGCGTCGCTTGCGCATTAACATCCTGAGACAACATCCTCTGATGATGCACCATGTCGCCTTTTTTCGCGCTCACCGAGAGTTTAACTTTTCTCTGCTCTGCTTCCGCATCTTTTTTCGGCAAATTCTTAGGCGCCTTCTTCGCAGCTTTTTTCGGTTTTTTCACCAGTTTTTCGTCTTTCCCGCCAGCTTTAAAATTCGAATTAAAGTTCCGGTTTTGCGCTTCCTCAAATTGTTTTTTGATGTCCGGCAACCTTTCGGCCCTCGATTTTAATAAGCGTTGACGACGCTCTTCTTCTTTTAAATTCATTAAGTTTCCTTTTTTATTACAAGTAATTAAACAGTATCTCTATTATAACAAATAAATTCGGAAAAAGCAAGCTAACTTCCGCTAGGCGACAAAACACAACGCACAGTATTACCACTATATTTATTAGTAATGCCGGTGCCTGGTTGGACAATATGATTGGCTAGCGATAAAATATAAGAATTAGTCATATTATTCACTGTAGCCGACCAATAGTTGCCGCTGCTACCACGAGTACTCACTGAGCTATCACTCACGAGGCCAGAATAGATAAAATTATTCGGGAAGGTCCTAAGCTTCTTGCTTACTGGGCCGACTTCTCCAGATTCACGATAGTATGGACTGTTTGAACTGCTATAGTTGACTGGATTAGTTCCATTATTTAAGCTAGTAACAACAAGCGACCAGAATTCATTAGTAGATTCATTTTCTTTTTTGCCACCTTGTGGGAGCCTCCAGCCCTTAGGACAAATAGAAGTATCTACAGTATTAGAGCCCACTTCATTAGACAAGTAATCTGTATTAGCCTTAGCGGCTGACCAGGAGTAGTAATTGCCGTAACTATAGATGTTTTGGTATGAACCTGTCATATTGGCTACTGTAGTATTGGGATTAACTGTACTATCCGTATTGGTATTATCATTACGGAATCTTGGCATTCGGTAGCCTGCGTAATTATTTTGAGAAATATTTACCGTAGCAGTGCCGCTCTGAGTACCGGCATAATAGATAGAATTGGCAGTAGTCGCATCAGCCTCGCCAGTATTTGCAGTGAAGTTTGCTGTTTCTGGATTAGCAAGGCCGATGAAGTTGCCGTAAGTCTGGGATGTACCATAACCCTGAGCGAGAGCACCAGTAGCGTTATCTGAGTTGGTATTGTCTAGCCTTAAATTCTCAATCATCCAGCACTTGCCATCAGCCAGTTTAGCTACAGCATAGGTATTATTGTCACGTTGATCAGTAAGAGCAGTAACCGTACCTACTGGCATAGTAGTATTATCCGGGCAAGTCCAGTTCTGAAGCGAGCTAGCGGATGGGACCCAAATGGCATATAGCGATAGACCGTTATTCGGCGAGTTGTATTGTCCGGCGGTAAATTCTATAGTTTCATTCGGACCATAGATATGGGCATTTGGATTAGAATCGCTGCCAACGTTGATTACATAATCGTAAGCATCAGACCAGCCAGCAAAGCCATAGCCAGGGCGTTTGAAGTTAGAAGCCCAAAGCATAGCGGATGTATCGGATGCACCTACTCCTTGGTCACCCATAGTATCAGTTACTTCATTACCAGCATTCGGAAAGTAACCAATTTTACCAGAATTAGTAGTCTTTGATTCGTTCGGAATATTAGTATTAGGATGCACCATCACATATTTAACTTTGCCAGTATAAGTATCCGCAGGTTGAGTATTAGAAATGAAGACTTGGTAGGTAGTAGTAAGTATAGAACCTGTGGCGTTAGTACCTACATCAGTAGCAGCAGTGCGTTTAGCGACTAATGTGTAGTCGTCTGGTACTGTATGGAAAGAATCAAAGCTGTTTTGGATAGTAATAGGATAAGCTGGTTCTGGACTGGTCTGAGTAGCTAACTTCATTGCCCATTGTGAGTTACCTGAAGTAGCAGTTCCAGTAGGAATGTTAACTGGAGAGGTTAGAGTAGTAGAAACTAGATTATTATTACCGTCTATATTATTAGTATATCCAATAGCATATATAGCAAAGCCATTACTATCATTACAAAAGGCTTTTAGTGTGGTAGTTCCTACTTCTGAATTATAGGTACCCGGGTTAATGGTTGCGTTATGGGAGTTCATGCCAATACCTTCCAAAGTACAGGCGGCTGGAACTGTAATATTAATAACGTCTACTACTGAATCATCAGCAGAAACTAAACTAGAAGATAAAACTAAGCCAGAAAAAGCAGTAACAGAAAACAAAACACAACTCGCCACATAAGAATATTTAGGCATAACCTTATTCATATAATATTAGTATACCCACCTCCGACAAGTTGGTCAAGCCAGCATCATAAAATATTATTACTTTTCTCTATAATGTGACCCGCACTGAATAATTTTAATTGTCCCATCCTCAACTTTATACACAATTCTATTCTTCGAATCAATTCTCCGACTCCAATATCCAGACAAATCACCTACTAATGGCTCAGGTTTTCCTATCCCCTCATAACAATTTCTATCGATGTCCTTAATTAGTTTAATAATACGTTTTAATGTCTTCCGGTCCTGATTCTGCCAATAGATAAAATCATCCCACGCGAAAGTCGTAAAAGCCTTAATCACGACTCATCCATATCTCTTTAACTTCCCCACCAGTTTCTTCCATCTCTTTCATTGATTCGCGCAACAATTTCTGGTTTGCTTCACTCCAAAAAGCATCGCGACTCTTACGTCTCCTAGTAGTAACTTCAAAAGGCAACGCCTGATTACGCACCGCATCCTTCGCGAACATACAAATCGCTGTACTCATATTAAGACCAACGTTTTCACAAAACTTACTAAACTTCATTTTTAAATCTTCGTCCATACGAACATTAATTGTAGTCTGTGTCATAAATCTCCTTTATTACATTGTATCTTAAATTAAATACATTGTCAACACGTATTATTAATACATATCAACATAGCCAAATCCTATAGAAAAACTCTTTTCTTTTTCCTTCTCCTATGCTATAATTAATATATACAGATTTAACCGACTCTTGGAATAGAGGCGGTTTTTTAGTGAAAGGAGAATAATGGAAAATCTAGATTTAAAACAAATGTCTGCAATGGTTGATATTATTGCCGAAGAAAAAGGTTTACCGAAAGATGTAGTTTTAGACGTCATCGAACAAGCCATCGCTGCTGCTTGGCGAAAAGATAATGGCGATCGCGACATGAACGTCCGCGCCGTTTTAAATACGAAAACCGGCGAAGCTGATGTTTTTGTTTCTCGCGAAGTCATCGAAGATGGGTTAGCCTATAATCCATCTACCGAAATCCCGCTCGCTGAAGCGAAAAAAGGCTCTAAAATTGGCGATGTTGTCGAAGAAAAATTTGAAGTTAAAAGCTTCGGTCGTGTCGCCGCAATGACCGCAAAACAAGTCGTCGTCCAACGTCTCCGTGAAGCCGAAAACGACGCCGTTTTGACCGCCTTCGAAGACAAAGTCGGAACTGTAGTAACCGGAACAATCTCCCGCGTCGAACCAAAACTCGTCCGCATTGATCTCGGAAAAGCCTCCGGTATCATGCCTCGCTCGGAACAAATCGATGGCGAATATTATACCGTCGGTAATCGTATTAAGGTTCTCATTAAGAACATCGAGCGAAACGAACGCGGCGCCCAATTAATCCTCTCCCGCGGTTCCGCCGAATTCGTCGAATATCTCTTCCGTCAGGAAGTTCCTGAAATCGAAAACGGCACTGTCGAAATTCGTGGCATCGCTCGCGAATCCGGCCGTAGAACTAAAATCGCTGTCGCTTCTACTGTTCCTGGCATTGATCCAGTCGGAACCTTCGTTGGCGGTCGCGGTATCCGTGTCCAAGCCGTCATGAACGAAATCGGCGAAAAAGAGAAAATCGATGTTATTAACTGGAGCGACAACGCTTCCGAATACATCCGCGAAGCTTTAAGTCCGGCCGAAGTCATGAAAGTCGAAATCGACGGCAAAAAAGCTAAAGTCCATGTCACCGAAGACCAACAATCCATCGCTATCGGTAAACAAGGCCAAAACGTCCGTCTCGCTTCGAAGCTTACCGGCTACGAAATCGACATCGTTCTCGCGAAAGCCGCTCCGAAAAAGAAGAAACAAAATGTTGAAGACTCACTTCTCTCCGCGATTGAAGAAGTCTCCGAGGAATAAAACACAAGGAAAAATCCTCGCGCGAAGCGAGGATTTTTTTATTCTTGGTTGGTTGACGCTGTGAAGCTTTGCTGCGTTTGCATTTTTTCTCTAAGTCTTTTTTCGTCTTTTAGATATTGTTCCAGCTCTTCTTTCCCCATTATGGAGACGCCATAGTGACGGA
>JAGCNM010000016.1 GCA_017645955.1 Candidatus Saccharimonadota bacterium | reverse complement strand
TTTATGACTTATAATACTTTTTATGATATAATATACCAAAAGCAAATTAAGGAGAATTTTTATGAATAGTAATAAAAATAACATTTGTGGTATACGTATCAAAGCACTCAGAAAAAAGAACAAACTTACTCAAAATCAACTAGCAGGGTTACTACATATGAGCAGAAGTACTGTTCTAAAATATGAAACTGGACGTCAAATTCCACCTATAGACAGAATTTGTGATATAGCGGATATTTTTGATGTTTCAACGGATTATCTTTACGGAGTATCTGATTGTTCTTTGCCCTTGTCAAAGTTAAACGAGATTTTCTATGAAGATATGACATATGCGGAACTTATCTCTATGCTTCTTGATCTACCTGAAGAGCATCAAAAAGCCTTCATGATAATTGTAGAGTGTCTTAGAAAAGAACAAGATTGTATAGACGAGTAAAATGCTTTATTTGCAGTCTCATAAATCGTTCACAGCGGCCTTAGTTACTCTCGGTGGTGTTAGTTTCCCGACCTGCCACCGATGCCGTCAAAAACGGCTCACAAATCGCTGATACATTTACTATCAATTAGTTTTCTGGAATAAAAAAAAGGACTCGATTCCAGTGTTTTCACATTACGTGAAAACCACTAAAACCGAGTCCGTAAACCATATAATATGAACTTGACAATTAAATAGCAGTATGATAAAATACAAAAGAAAGATACTCAACCAAAAGATAGCCACACCTCCATAAGAAAAGCTATCTCAGTTGAGTATCTCTCTTCATTTTTGGCTCCCCCTGCCCGGCTCGAACGGGCGACAACTCGGTTAACAGCCGAGTGCTCTACCGACTGAGCTAAGGAGGAATATATTTAACTAATGCTGTAAATTTCTTTAACAACACTAGTCATTTATATTAGCTCGTTTATCCTCACGGTGATTGGTATAATCTCTTACACTTGCTCTACCGACTGAGCTAAGGAGGAATATATAATGTCGGCACTGATTTAGTTTCCCGGGCCGTCACCAGCCAAGTATCGTCAACGCGAATGAGCTTAACTTCCGTGTTCGGAATGGGAACGGGTGTGACCTCATTGCCATAAGCACCGACTATATTAAGTGACCCGTACCAGAATCGAACTGGTGTTACCGGCGTGAGAGGCCGGTGTCTTAACCGCTTGACCAACGGGCCAAAGAAATGGTGCACCATCGGGGACTCGAACCCAGGACCCACTGATTAAGAGTCAGTTGCTCTACCAACTGAGCTAATGGTGCATTTCAAACTGCTTAACTATTATACCACATCAGAAAAGATTTGTCAAGCGATTTTTTATATTTTTTCAGAATTTTGAAACGAATAAAGCGTAATGCGAGGCGAAGAACAAAGTGATCATGAAGTAAATAGGAAAAGCCCTCGACCGATTAGTACTCGCAAGCTGAACGTGTCACCACGCTTACACTTTGAGCCTATCAAACTCATAGTCTATGAGAGGTCTTACTCTTACGAAGGGATATCTTATCTTAAGGTCGGCTTCACGCTTAGATGCCTTCAGCGTTTATCCGTTCCGCACTTAGCTGCCCAGCTGTGCCATTGG
>JAGCNM010000015.1 GCA_017645955.1 Candidatus Saccharimonadota bacterium | reverse complement strand
GTGTCGTCCAATAATTTCGAAAGCAAGATTTCGGCAGCAGTGTCAACTATAATATAACCATCCGCTTTAAAATCAAATTCATTCGTTACTCTGGACCAATCTTCGAAGTATCTCAAATACTTCGGAATATCAACCGGACAATAAAGCGAGACTTCTTTTCCGGACAATAAATAATCAAGCGCAATCGCCGAACCTAAAGAATCGCCATCCGGATTCTCGGCCTGTATGATGCAGATTTTCTCTTTGCCTTCCAAAAAATCAGTAAACTTATTATACATATATTTATTATAACATGTTAAAATAGATACATGACTATTTTTGGGGCAGACAAAAAGTTCGAAAAATTCGAAGACGTTACTCCTGAACTCTTAAAGAAAGAAAACGTCAAATTACTTTTGTGCGATCTTGATAATACCTTAAGGCTTCATTCCGAGAAGGAACCGGCCGAAGAATTAGCTAAATGGATTAAGGCCTGTAAGAAAGCGGGAGTAATAATTGTTATTATTAGTAATAACGGCCGTAAAAAAATGATGAAAAAGTTTTGCGAGCCGATCGAAGTTGATTGCTTCTGGTGGGCGAAAAAGCCAATGCGAAAGAAGCTTAATGAAGCGATGGAAAAATACAATATCCCCCCAGAAAACACTGTTATGTTAGGTGATAAGTGGTCTACCGATATCCTCGCAGCTAAATTCGCAAAGATTCGTTCGTATAAAGTTGAGCATAGAAAGAAGATTGTATGACCGGACCGACTATTCTAACAATTATGAGGATGTTTCTATCAATCATCTTCATGGTTTTTGCGCTACTTCCGTATACCTGGGCGAGGATTGTGGCTTTAACTATTTTTATTGTTGCTTCCCTAACCGATTTAATAGACGGAAAATGGGCACGCAAGAAAAAAGTCGTAACTGACCTCGGGGCTTTTCTCGACCCACTAGCGGACAAAATGTTAATTAACCTAGCTTTTCTCGTTTTAGTATGTCTAGAAGTCGTTCCAATCTGGGTTTTTGCGATTATTCTCGTTCGTGACTTTGCGGTAGACGGTATGCGGATGATGGCAGCAAGAAAAGGAATAACCATTTCTGCGTCATTTTATGGTAAGTTAAAAACGACAATCCAAATGACAGCGCTCATTATTATCATGCTGAATCTAATTGTGAACCTCAATTTCTTTACAATACTAGGCAATATTGCACTTTATCTCGCATTAATTCTAACCGTCTTTTCGGGCGGCGATTACCTTATTAAGGGCTGGAAAAAAGTTATTAAATAAATAGTAAGACAATCAGTAAGACACTACAAGCAAAGGCAGTTGAATCAACCCTGTCTAAGAATCCCCCATGTCCTTCGGAGCCTCCAACAACGAGTTCAAGTTTCTCGAAAAACGGCTTTTTAATAATTATTTCATTAGAATCTTTTACGCCAAAGCGTCGTTTTAAGAAGCTTTCGAATAAATCACCAATCAGCGCTAGCGGACCGCATAATAAATAAATATAATCAGTCGCGAAACTATCAGTCATAAAAAGCGTAATAGTAACTAATAAAATTGCCGTCGTAAGACCAAGGATTGTTCCTTCCCATGTTTTATTCTTCGAAATATGCGGAAATGGGCGGGATTTCTTGAAGATGCGACCGCCTAGCAATTTACCGAAAAGATAAGCAAAAATGTCATATCCTGGAACGCCTAGTATGACTAACCAGAAATGTTTTAAATCAGTTCTTATTGCAAAAACCGAACCTAATATTAAAAAGATTATCTCGATAATCGCGAGTATTACTGTTAAAGTAGAAACTTTTTTCTTAAAGAAGGTTAAAAGTTCAACCGCGGCCACTATAGAAAACAAACTATAAATGATTTTAAAAGGAATACTATCAAAAGTGTATAAAGCGATTAGGGCAACTGCGAACATAAAAACGCCAACCGAAACTCTAACCTTAAAGTTTTTGTCCATAAAGACATTATATCACTAAAAATTCTAAAAAATGATAGAATAGTAACATGGCTTTAGAATTTATATATAATAAGATAAAGAACACCTTACGCAAGATCGACATGAAGCTTGAAAAGGCGAAATACGGCTACATCGAAGGTGTACCAAAAAAACTAGAATACTTTAATGGTAGTATGTACGATGCTATTTATGAGTCATCCTATAAGTGGCCTCATAATGTTGCGCTCGAATACTTCGATACACAGATTACCTATAAAGAATTAATCAAAAAGATTAACAAAGTAGCTGCGGCTCTTAAGGCAATCGGCGCCGAAAAAGGCGAGAAGATTACGATTTGTATGCCTAATACGCCTGAGTCAATCTACTCGTTTTATGCTGTGAACGAAATTGGTGCAATCGCTAATATGATTCATCCACTTTCTTCCGAAAAAGAAATTGAGGACTATCTTAATCAAGCGGAATCGAGAATAATACTATGTATCGACATTTCCTATCCTAAGGTCGAGGCGATCATTAAAAATACAAGCGTCGAACAAGTCATCGTTGTTTCAGCGACTCGCTCGATGGATTTTCTAGTGCGCATTTTATATAAACTAACCAAAGGGCGCAAGAATCACGTCAAAAAGAGCCAGCACGTTATGACCTGGGACAAGTTCCTTTCACGAGCGAGCCGTTATATCGGTAATCCTCATGCCCGCGTCGAGTCGAAAGATACTGCGGTTATTATGTATTCAGGTGGTACAACCGGAAAGCCGAAAGGTATTATGCTCTCAAACCTAAATTTTAACGCTCAAGCACTTGGCGCGAAGTACTTAGTCCCGGAACTCTTTAAACCAGATTTCTCATTCATGGCCTTCTTACCGAACTTCCATGCTTTCGGTCTTGGCTGCTGTATCCATATGCCTTTATATTTTGGCGCAAGAAGCTTCCTAATTCCTCAGTTTAATCCAAAGAAGTTTAAAAAATACATTCTAAAGTATAAGGTAAACATACTAGTAGGCGTACCGTCTGTCTTTGACTTCTTGACAAAGATTAAGTTTAAGAAAAAAGACTTAAAAAATGTCAAATTCGCCGTTTCCGGTGGAGATATGATTAGCATGACTAATAAAGAAAGAATTAATGAATTTCTAAGTAGTCACGGCTCGACCGCTGTCCTAGAAAATGGTTATGGCCTCACCGAAGCTTCAGGTGGTTTTATCTTCTCACCTAAGAGCGTTGCCGAAGGCGCCGATGTTATTGGTTACCCAATTCCTGATAATGATGTGATTATTATGGATCTTAAAACCAAGAAAGAGGCAAAACTCGGCGAAGATGGCGAAATTCTTGTACGTGGTCTTTCTGTCATGCAAGGATATCTCAATAAACCAAAAGAGACCGAAGAAGCTTTTATTACGGTTGGCGGAAAAAAATATCTTCGCACGGGTGATATTGGCTATACTGATGAACATGGAGTCTTCCATTTTCGCTCTCGCTTGAAGAGGATGATTATCAGCAACGGGTATAATATCTATCCGGCCAACATTGAAGATATTACGCTTAAATGTAAGCTCATTAATAGTTGTGCGGTCATTGGGCGTGAGGATAAACTACGCGGTGAAAGGGTTGTTGTCTTTGTTGTGCTCGAGAAAGATGCATCGGAACGTGCTGCCAGGAAACAATTAACTAGTATTTATAAAAAGTATCTCGCAAAATACGAGATACCGCGTGAAATTCGCTTTATTCCTGAACTTCCGAAGACTAAAATGGCGAAAATTGATTTTAAAGCCCTTGAAAACTTATAAATCAGTTCGGTTCTCCAAGGCCGCCGAAAGTGTAATTTGGTCAGCGTAAGATAAGTCAACACCAAGCGGCAGACCCCTTGCAAGACGAGTTAGTTTTAGATTCGGATTTTGTTCATGTAACATTTTTTCGAGCAAAAGCGCCGTCGATTCGCCTTCAACCGACGGGTTAGTCGCTATTATTACTTCCTTCACATTATCATCATTAACTCGCTTGATTAATTCTCCAATATGCAACTGTTCTGGCGTTATACCATCAATAGGCGAAACCGCCCCACCAAGCACATGATAAGTTCCTTTAAAAGACTTAGTTTGTTCGATTGCATATATATCTAACGGCTCCTCAACAACCAGCACTGTTGTCTTATCGCGCGTCGGGTCCGTATAAAAAGGCGAGTATTCTTCATCCGCCCCGATTAAAGCAAAAGTAACAGGACACGATTTTACGCCTTTATGTAGCTCAGCTAAGGCCTCACTGATGCTATCAGATATTTTTGAGTTTGCCTTAAAAAGATAATACGCATAACGCTCAGCCGTCCTAGGACCGACGCCCGGCAACATAGAAAGCGCATTAATCGCATCCTCAAGAGCTTTTGGCAGCATTTTACATTCCGCCGAGACCTAAGTTTCCGAGTCCACCCATTAACGGCTTCATTTTGTCTGTCGCAATTTCTTGAGCCTTCGCAAAACCATCGCGCATGCAGTTTTCAATCCATCTTTCAAGCTCATGGATATCGTCTAAATCAACCTTCTCAGGATCAATCTTCACCTTTTTAACTTTTAGCTCTCCATTAATCTGAATTACGACTGCGCCGTCGCCGGCTTCGACTTCAACAATTTCGTTCTTTAACTCTTTTTGTGCCTTACGTAATTGATTTAATAGTTTCATCTGGTCCATTGTTTGACCCATATCATTCTCCTTCTTTTTCGATTACCGTATATAGATATATTATATCAGAATTATCTCGCATCGGTGAAGTGAATATTTGAACCAGCTGGTACCCATCATCGAGATCTTCTGGTTTACCTAAAAATGCCATTTTGTCGAATTTCTCTTCTAAAGAATTAATTACATGGATATTTGTCGAACGCTCCAATATTTTATAAAAATCATAATTATCAAACACAAACAAAGACCCATCTTTAACATTTTCGTTAATGACTGAAAGTTTATAAGAAAATCGTTCGGCGACACCTGGATTGTAACGATAGCCATAAGTATATTGTAATAAACCTGGGATAATGATGAGACCGAAAAGGATTACCAATGGAAGTAAAGCCGAAATTCTCGCGTATGGGTTTTCCGGGAATAATCCATACCATTTCTCAAGTAAGTATTTAATGCCATGCGCAATTAGAATTGAACACGGAAGTATTAAAAAGACTACCGCGTCGGAATTAAAACCAGTAATAATTAGACAAAAGATTAATAATAATGAAGCTATTGAGTTTCGCGAAGCGAAAAAGCCCTTTGTTGTAGAGAAAAGACCAATCAAAGCAAGTGCAAAAATCGGTAAACTAATCAAAGGTGAAAGAAAGACACCTTCAACGCTATGGTGCCACGAAAACACCGGCGCGAACCCGTTCGAAATATTATTAAAGAAATAATTCGGATCAAAATCTTTACTTAATAATAGTTCGGGAATAATCTCTGGGCGATGGAAGATGCCAATGCCGAGCACTGTAAAACCGCCAACTAGAAATAGTAAAGTAATCACTAAAGGCAGTTTCGGTAAATCTTTTACGATAAAACGCAAATGTGGTTGGCATAAAACAAAGATAATACAAAAAGCCGCGAAATAAAGCATGTATGGCGTAAATACGGAGATTAACATAGCTAAAGCAAAGACGAAACAATAAAGCGGTTTCGGCCTCTTCTCGCCTTGGATTTTCGAACCTAGCCATAAAAGCAGTGTTGGCCAAAATACTAACATAATTAAAGGCGTTCCAGACCCGGCCAAGAATAGGAATGGGGTAGATAAGACTACTAAACATGAAGCAAGTAAAGAGACATTACTCTTAAACCAACGGTTTAGCAGTAAAATCAAAAGAAAACCTAGCACTAAACCGAAGACAATACTAGGAAGTTTAACCGCAAAAGGAGTTAAACCTAAGAATAGAATCGATATTTTTTGCAAAATATGATAAGGTAAATCAATTAGGTTCCCTTCAAGTATATTAGAAGCACTCAGCTTAAAAGAAGTGGTTGCGGAATTAATTTCTTCCTGCGATAAACCTCTCTGCGCGACCATCGGCAATAAGATTAGTAAAAACGCGAATACGAAACCCAGTACCATATAGCCAATTAAAAACCTGTATCGGTACAAAAAAAGTTTAGAAATAATTATTTTCTTCACATAAGTATTATAGCATCTATTCGTGGGTTTTGTCGAGCGACAAAAAGCGGTTATGCGCGCCATCAAAGTAAAGCTCGACCGTTCCAATTGCACCGTGACGGTGTTTTCTAATCAAAAGTTCCGTGATATTAGTGTCCTCTTCATCCGGTTTTTTATAATAATCGACACGGTGAATAAAAATCACTAAATCAGCATCCTGCTCAATCGAGCCTGATTCGCGAAGATCCGACAAAACTGGCCTCGGGTCGTCGCGCCCAGTTACATTACGCGACAACTGCGCAAGTGCAATTACCGGAATGTCGAGCTCACGCGCTAGTATCTTTAATCCACGCGAAATTTCCGTCACTTCCTGCACACGGTTCCCCGCATAACGATCTGAGCCAGAAATTAACTGTAAGTAATCAATAATTACGATACCAATATCGTGGTCATGCATCGCGCGCCTTGCTTTATTACGTAGTTCAATAATCGTCATTGAACTTGTATCGTCAATATAAATCGGAATCTCGTCCATTTCGCCAAGCGCGTCACCAATCTTCGCAAACTCTTCATCAGACAAGTTCCCCGTTCGCATCTTCCAGTTATCAACGCCCGAAATATCCGAAATCATTCTATCTACAATTTCATTCGCCGCCATCTCCATCGAAAAGAATAGAACGCCTTTCTTATTAATGTCAGCAATATTATAAGCTAAGTTCTGCGCAAGTGTAGTTTTACCCATAGCCGGACGTGCACCGATAATCACCAAATCACCCTTTTGAAAACCTGCAGTCTTTTTATCTAAATCGGCAAATCCGGTTTTTAATCCGCGCAAAGCCCCCTTATTTTTATGTAGCTCCTCGATACGATCAAATGCACTCGCAAGCAACTCGTCCATTGCGACATAGTCACTTTTAATAATCTTATCGGAAACCTCAAACAGCTCTTTTTCAGCTTTTCCAACTAAATTATCAACCTCAGCATCTTCCTCATAGGCCTTATTAGCAATTTCAGTTCCAGCTTTAATGAGGCGCCTTCTCACGGCAGCTTTTTCGATAATCTCAGCATAAGCCTTAGCATGTGAAGCTGCTGGAACATAGTTCGATATTTCAGTTAAATATGCCGCCCCACCAACGTCTTTTAGTTTCTTTTTTGCGCGCAAATCCGCAGTTAAAGTTAATAAGTCGATTGGCTTATGTTGATCGTATAAATCGATGATTGATTGATAAATAATTTGGTGACGTTCCTCATAGAAATCTCCAGGTCGAAGAATCATTAAAACATCAGGTAAAGACTCATTGGATAGCATAATAGCGCCGAGTAAAGATTTCTCAGCAACTATGTCCTGCGGCGGAATCCGACCACTCGGACTTTTAGAACGGGTTTTCTCCTCCATCGTTTTTTACCTCACCTCCCATTATATCAGAAATTTTCGCCAGCGTCTCGTCTTTCGGCGCATCCTGTTCGTTCATTAAAATTTCAATCTTAATTCCGTTTCCATTGTCAATCAAAATTTTCTTATTATTGTCTCGTTCTAAAATTGTCTTCACGATTCTTTTCTTGGCTATGATAGTTAAAGTATTATTATTATACTTATATTCAGTCTTCAAAAGTTGCATGTAAATCGCATCGTTAGCCTCCTTCACCCGACTTAGAAACTCTTCCCAATTAAAATTAGTGTTATCGACACTTGCGCGGGTCCTGTCCGAAACGCCTTTTTTTGAAGCGACTTGTTCGTCCTCGTCGTCATACACTGGGCGTCCGGGAAAGTCTGTCCTTCGGACAGCTTTCTCGGCGCCGTCAGGAATATACGACTCGGACCGAACAAATCTTTGATGCTTCTTAAAAAAGGCATTTTCGGCCACCCGCGCATTTGCTGTCAATGCTACTAATAATTTTGCCTCCGGGAACGGGGACTTTACATCTGGCAATCTAGAAAGCAAATCTAAATATTCAGCTTTCGGATCTTCTAATATGTTCGAAATAAGCTCTTCTGCGAGAGTTTCCGGTTTCACACCAGAAGCCAGCAATTCTTTTAATAATGTTGTAATTTTTACAACATCTTGCGATAGATATTTATTTAATAATGCTTTAATCTTTTCATCTTCCGGTAATCCCATCGCCGAGATGACTAATTCTTTCGTTATTTTCTCGTCCGATAAGGTCGAAATCTGGTCGAGTAAAGACAATGAATCCCTAAATGAACCGCCACCGCGCTTCACGATGATTTCTAATGCGTCATCATCGATCTTTATTTTCTCCTTATCGGCTACAGACTTTAAGTAATCAAACATTGTCTTTTGATCTGAAAGCTCGAATGTATAAACCTGCGCCCTAGACGTAATTGTTACTGGGACTTTATAGGCGTCTGTTGTCGCCATAATAAATACGACGTGTTTCGGCGGTTCCTCAAGAATCTTTAAAAGCGCATTAAAAGCCTCTTTCGTAAGCATGTGCACTTCGTCAATAATATAAACCTTATATTTCCCGCTCGTTGGCGCAATTAAGGCCTTTTCGCGTAGTTCCCTAATATTATCTATTCCGCGATTGCTCGCGCCATCAATTTCGATAATATCAACATAATCATCTTCGATTTCATACTTAAAACCGTTTATTTCGTGCGCTAAAATACGCGCTACGGAAGTCTTCCCCGTTCCTCGCGGTCCAACAAATAAATATGCATGAGAGATCCTTCCTTGTTCTAAGGATTTCGCCAGCACATTAGTAACTTGTGGCTGACCAACAACCTCTTTCAAGGTTTTTGGACGATATTTTCTATATAAAGCCTTTGTCATTATAGAGCAGCTTCGACCGCTGCCCAAGTTGCGTCGTCATTATTTGCTGGAATTGTCACGGAAACCTGAGAACCTTCGCGAAGATGGAAATAAGTTACGGAAGCGTAGAGAATCTGATATTCTTTCCCGGCCACTTCGACGTAATATTTATCGTCGTGGTGTACCAAAGTTCCGATGACGGTCTTTCGTTCGACCGGACCAATTTGTTTATAAAGGAATTTCCCCTCATCAGTAATGGTTAATTTCATAATATCGCCTTCAACCAACTTCGATTTCGAAGCATAGTTCGCCGGAACTGGATAATTCTTCCCATCCGGGCCAATCATAATCTGGCCATCGAAAATTCCCTCAATTACCTTACCTTCGGGACCAGAGATAATCGTTTCGCGCGGTGCCGAAATAGTTTCGCCATCGCCAATAATGGAAATCAAAAGTTCCTTTGCTGCGGATAAATTAGTCTCAGCCTCACTCAGGAGACTACGCAATCTTTTTATTTGTTTTTCTGGTATTTCAGACATCACCTCGCATCCTGTCTAAATATAGTATTAATATTATATTATATCTTCCAGTCGGTAAAGTCAAGCTTTTTTAAGAAAAGTTTTCCACTAAAATAACCTCGGTCGCGTGAAAAATGTTGTTTTTTTTACAATTTAAATAGTCCAGTATGTTTAATCCCGTCATAAATCATTGTTGGAATACCTTTTACTTTTAATTCTTTCTCAACAATTTCTCGGTTCTTATTCATTAAATCGGTAATATCATCGGTATTAACGGTTTTACGAATCGTTTCAATTCCTTTCGAATCTACACCATCTTCCTTTAGCCAAGCTTCAATTTTCTTAGTAGCTTCCTCATTCGAATACTCTTCGTTAAACATATTCTGATAAGAAATTCCTTCATGATTTTTACCGGTAAAGATTCTGTCAATAACACCTAAAGAAACACCGGGTCTTACTTTTTCGGCAGCAAACATATAGCGAACCACAATTTCGGAGTTCTTAAACTTAAAGTTCCCTTCCACGTCCTGGATTGCGAATGGTACTAATTCAACGTTATAACTCTCAAAGAAGCCTATTTCTTTCTGATTCCTGTAAGAAATCATACAAACCGAGCAACCAGGATCGAAAATATCAACCGCGGTTTGTAGCCCTTCGGTATCACTACTAGTCACATTTATGGAATTAAAATCATAATCTTCGGCATTATAAGTTTTAAATTTATCTGGAATCGCCTCGAATATTTCTCCCCATTCTGTGAACCAGCGCCCAGTCGCCTCAAACACGTTCGCAGGCTCGCTCTCATCAATCGAACACACCTCGGCGCCAAGCGAACAGGCCGCAGGTTTCGTTACGTTACAAGTTCCGAGCGCCCAGAGCGCAAGAAGCGACTTAATGGCGGTTAGCACCGCCCAAACCGCGACCACGACGATTACGATTGAAAAAACTTCGATAACGACCGAAAGCGGCTTTACCCATTTCGGATGTTTGATGATTACTTTCGAAAGCAAGGTATTCTTAACGTCATCTTTAAAACCAGTTTCACATTTCTGTAGGCGCACTTTTTTCCATAAGCACCCCCAGGCTTTCTTCAAAGCTTTTAGATATGCCTTTCCAATCTTCGGTTTAAAAATCGAAATAATGGCGACAAAAATCCCAATTAGAGCCAAAATAATAAACGCCGCAATACAAACCATAAAAGAATTATAACACACTTTTTCAGAGATTAACGTTAAGCGCTAATATAAAACCATATATTATATAGAAGCTATAAAAAACGTGTTATAAACAAAACTGACTAGCATAGATTGGTTACGTCGCAGGCGTAGTGATACAACGCACCGATTCTGCCATATTCTTATTGCCGCCGGCGGTGCCTGGGTAGAGGAACAACGTACCGTCGAAATACAAATCGTAATCAAGGTTGCCACCGAAAGCCGTAGAGGACCGGTATCGGAAGTTGGAGCCACGATTACTGAGTGAACCACTGTAGATATAGCCGGAATAAACGAAATTATTCGGGTAAGCTCGTAAGGCATTAGCAACAGGACCAGCTTCGGCTGAACCAAAGTAGGATGGTTGAGTTGAGCTTTCATAATTAGCCGGGTTAGTACCGTTATTAAGATGCGTAACGATTAGGTTCCAAAAATCATTGGTGGCCTCTCTAGACTTATTACCGCCTCTAGGAAGACTCCAACCTTTCGGACAAATTGATTTAGTATTATAGTCTCCGATTGAGGCTTCTGTCGTATTAGCGACAGCGGCAGCCCAGGTATAGTAGTTGCCGTAACTATACATACCGGCGTTTGAAGTAGAATTAGTAGCAGAATTAGTAGTTGGGTTACTTGGTCGGTCTGAGACGTTAGTTGGGTTAGCTGGAGTGTTAACGTTATTATAGCGCGGGAAACGATTGGCTAGGTAATCCCCAGAAATAGTATTAGTTGTACTTCCGTCTATACTATATAAACTATTTGCGGTAGTAACATTAGCAAATAACGCTAGTCCTTCTGGGTCGGCAAGACCCGTAAAGCCAGTTTCGTAACCTTGGGCGAGCGCGATATTGGTCGCGCCAGTAGTAGCGGTGTTTTCTAGTCTTAAGTTTTCAATCATCCAACATTTTCCGTCCGCGAGTTTCGCGACCGCATAGGTCTCGTTATCGCGCTGATCAGTTAAGGCCGTGACAGCACCTTCTTGGAGAGCCGAGCAACCGGACCATTCTTGTAAGCTACCAGCGGATTTCACCCAATGCGCATATAAGCTAAGGCCGGAGTTATTACCAGAATAAGCTCCAGATTCAAATTCAATATACTCTTGCGGACCATAAAAACCTTCTGGGTCAGAATAATCATAAGTTGTAGACCAACCCGCAAAGCCATAGCCTTCGCGGCTGAAGTTAGAGGCAAGCAGTATAGCAGAAGTAGGCGAGACACCATTAATGTTTCCAGAAGACGGAATAGTTTGGCACCCCATTGAGCCTAGTGTTCCTGAACCATTTGGATAGTAACAAATCTGCCCTGCCTGCGTAGTTTGCGGCTGAAGCGGCGTCGCATTTTCTGGGTTCACCATCACAAACCTAACCTTACCGTTATAATTCCCCGCTGGTTGAGTTGCGGCGATATTGACACGGTAAGTCGCGGATAAACTAGAAGTGGCGATAATAGACGTCGTAGGGATTAGAGTCGCAACTTTAGTATAAGAAGATGGAATAGCGCTATAGCTACCATAACCATTTAATATATTACTAGCGGTTAAATTAGTCCCCGGCGTTAATTTCATTGCCCAGGAAGAAGGAGTACCCGAAGCGTTAGTTCCAGTATTAATGTCATAACCCGGAGCAGTAGCGCCATTAATCACAGCGACTAGCTTCGTGTTTCCTAATTCATTACTGCCATAACCTATTGCATAAAGACTAAATCCTCCACTATCGTTACAAACCATAGTAAAGGTCGTTTGTCCAATGTCGCTCTGGTTAGTTCCGGAAGGAATGGTCGCGGAATGAGCGGTGTTTTCTACGGCCGAAAGTGTACAAGCCGAGCCGACCGTAACCGAAGCCGAAGCGGTCTGGGTTGTCGCGGCGTAGGAAGAAGACGAAGATAATAACAAAAATGCTACTGAAGAAATTCCGCCAAAAAACAAACAAAAACTAATCGCGAACATTTCATTAAAAGTAATTCTCTTCATTAAACCTCCCTTTCTAAACTCATTTTAGCATAAATACTTTGAATATTAAATAATTTTTGCTAAAACTTTTTTCACTTTTTCTATATCCTCGGGTCGGTTATGTAGTCCTAAAGAAAAACGGATTAAAGGTGGCAGATGGAGAACATGATCGAGATAATAATGCGCGCAGAAATACCCAGTTCGCGCCATAATATCTTCGCGTGATAACGCCGAGCCGAGTAAATGTGAATCTAGCCCCTCGACATAAAACGACATGGTCGGATTCGGTTTAGAATTTACTAAATGAACCTTATTAGAACCCGCTAAAAATTCATACAGCTCTTTCGTATTCGCTTCTAAATTCTTCCAAGCGCTTTTTGGTAGTTTATCTAACCAATCTAGCGCCGCTCCGAGCCCGACGATTTCGCCCCAAGCTTGAAGTCCCGACTCAAACCGCGTATAACGACGTTCCTTTCCTTCCGCCGAAAGTAAATATGAGTCTATTTTAACATCATCCACCATTCCGCCGCCAACAAACCCAACATCCATTTTAGTTGCCAGCTCATCTCGCCAAACAATCACGCCGAGCGAAGGCGCGTATAACTTATGTGCTGAAAAACAAATCGCATCCGGCTCAACGCCATGTAAAATGTCAGACGAATGAGCCATCGCTTGCGCCGCGTCGATAATAATTATTCCGCCCGCCTTATGGACCGCTTTTACGACTTCCTTAATATTGACCAACTTTCGCCCATCAAAGTTCGAAGCGCAGTTAATAACGACTACCGCGTCAGCAAAATCATAGGCGCTTACATCAATCGAACCATCTTCATTTCTTTTCATTACCTCGCGCGGCAGCCCAGTCCTTTCCGAAAAAGCCATCGTCGAAAGAAACGGCGAATTATGTTCAATTTCGCTCGTCATCACTTTCTTAAAACAGTCCGCTTTAAGCTGCGACAAAATAAGATTAATCCCGTAAGTTGTATTTAAGGTAAAAGAAACTGTATATTTTCGCCCAGAAAGTTTTAAAAACTTCAAAACCTTTTCCCTCGTCGCTTCAACCTTCTCATCCGTCTCGACCCCCCATTTATATTTCACTCTTTCACCGCAAGAATTATGCTCGGTGTAATAACTATTAATTGCCTCAATCACCGGTCTCGGCCGTAAACTCTGACAGGCTGCATCGAGGTAAACCTCCCCCTCGCCTAAATAATCAAAATCGTTCATATCTAAATTATAACAAAAAAAACTGAAAATGCACTTTTCGGACACGGGTCGCTCGCGCCCGTCGTCACGGGGCGAGCGCCCTAATACTCGGTCGTAACCTCCGTAATGTCCTCAAAGTGCATATTTCAGTTTTTTAAGTTAATACAATTAGCTAACCATTTTTTATTTAAGCGAGTTCGACAGTTGCGCCAGCTTCTTCGAGCGCTTTCTTCATCGCTTCAGCTTCGTCTTTAGCGACTTTCTCTTTTACAGTTGCTGGAGCGCCATCAACGATAGCTTTTGCTTCGCCAAGACCAAGCCCAGTAGCTTCCTTAACAGCCTTGATGACTGCAATCTTTTGTGCACCTGCTTCTTTAAGAACGACATCAAATTCGCTCTTTCCTTCGTCAGCAGCCGCGCCAGCATCAGCAGCTGGACCAGCAGCAACGGCGACTGCCGCAGCAGCCGGCTCGATGCCATATTCGTCCTTAAGGACGTTCTTTAATTCGTTTACTTCGAGAACAGTTAATTTAACTAATTCCTCGGCTAATTTCTTAATATCTGTAGCCATATCTTATCCTTTCGTTAATAATTTTTAGTTGCTAATTAATTTGCGTGTGCTTCTAGACCCGAGATAATGCCCGAAAGTCCGCCAGAAAGACCGGAAATCGAATCCGTAACTGGCGAGAGAAGTTGTGCGACCACCTGCGCGATAAGCTCGTTTTTGCTTGGCATCGCGGCAAGAGCGTTTACTTCTTCTTTAGACAAGGCATTTCCAAGATCGGAAAAACCGCCGATGAGGTCAAGCGCTTCGTGGGTTTTAGCGAAATTAGCTAAAACTTTCGCTGGAGCGACTTCATCGTCGCTAGAAACTGCGTATAAAAGTTGTCCAGTAAGGCCGGTAGTATCGGTATCTTTATAAACCGCAATTTGGTTCATCGCGACACGTACTAGACGGTTCTTCACAACTTTAATTTTTACACCAGCTTCCCTAGCGTTTTTGCGAAGCTCTTGGAGCTCAGCAACAGTTAAACCTTGATATTTAGCATAAACTGTCGTTTTTGCGTTCGATAAAAGCTCAGTTAAATCAGCAACCAATTCGTTCTTTTTATCCTTTGTAATTGCCATAAAAAGTTCCTTTGGTTTAATTTAATATTTGGTTAGCTAATTGTTAAATAACGTCACCAAATAAATTCAATAAGAAATTTCCTCGGCGACATGATTAAGGACTACTCCCGTCGCTGTCTTTGGTAACTTCTCCAATTATACCACAAAGCAAATATTAATACAAGCTAAATACTGCATCCTCGGACACGCGTCGCTTCGCTCCAGCGTCCCAAGGGGCTTTCAAGGGCGCTCGCCCAAGCGCACGGTCCTCGAATGCAGTATTTAGCTTGTTTTATTCGACGTGCTTAGTAGTAGCAAATTGGAAAATTGCCCCAAGAATTGCGAATGCGGCGATGAATGGTAAGAAGAAGATTGATGCGTCAATTACTGGGAAGATGTTAAGTAGGGCAAGCGTTAAGGCCCAAGCCCCAGCAACCGAAGTCGCGATAATAATCGCTGGTTTCATTAAGGCCGTTGCCGAAGCTGCTGCAACAGCGCCAATAATTGCCCCGATTACGAGCGTGACAACATCGGTTCCGAAATATTGAATTACGATTAACATTACTAGAAAGAAACAAATCCCAGCGACACATAGTTTTTCGATCGAAAAACCAAGCATAGCGAGCAAAACACCGCCTGCAATTGGTAGCAAGGTCTGATACAAAGAATCTCCGGCGATTTGCGGCACAGCGCCATTAATAATGGGCATTAAAACAAGCATGATATTATATCCAATCAAGAACCAAATAATGAAAAATGCAACTTTTTTCAATCGGTATCCAAACAGTAAAACTGCTAATCCGACCGCCGCCATCACAAGCGACTCATATATTTCTAATCCCCTTATTCTTGTAGCTATGTCTTTTAACTTATCCATAATAAATTGATTATATCATATTAAAGCGAGCGAATTAGTATTTGCTAACATTATGACGAGCCAACAGTCAAAAAAACAACAGTCACGGAGCGAGCAATGAACTGAAATTTATTGCGAGCTCCGACTGACTGTTGTATTCTTGACGATTGCGCGAGGAATAGTTAGCAAATACTAATTCGCTCGCCTAAAACTAGTTATAAAGATTTTCAATCGCAATTGAAGGCCCCATGGTAGTCGTAATAAATACTGACTTTACGTAAGAACCCTTTAAGGATGCTGGTTTTTGAGCCTTTAAGCTGTCAAAGAAGGTATTAGCATTCTCGAGTAGCTTATCTGCGCCAAACGAAACCTTACCAATCCCGATATGAACAATCGATTGTTTATCAACACGATATTCAACTTTACCGGCTTTCGATTCCTTAACAGCTTTTTCAACATCCATCGTGACCGTTCCAGCCTTTGGATTCGGCATTAAGCCTTTCGGGCCGAGTACGCGAGCAAATTTACCGAGTTTTGGCATATAAGCAGGGGTTGAAATCAAAACGTCGAAATTGATTTCGCCTTTTTCAAGTTTCTTCAAGAATTCCTCGTCTTCAGCTATATCAGCGCCAGCAGCTTTCGCGGCCTTGCAAACATCAGCAGGCGCAAAAACAGCTACGCGTACAGTCTTACCATTACCGTTAGGAAGAACGATGGTAGTACGAATGTTTTGGTCGGCTTGGCGCGGATCGACACCGAGACGAGTATGAATTTCAACCGAAGCATCAAACTTAGTCGGATTAGTTTTAATCGCTAACTCAACAGCTTCCTTTAGGCTATAAATCTTTCCCTTTTCGACTAATTTAGCAGCTTCCTGATATTTTTTACCGCGTCGCTCGATTAGAGGACGAACAATAGGCTTAGCGCCTTTCGGTTTTTCGACCGCTTCAGCAGCTTTTCGCTCCGCCTTGCGTTCTTGGCGTTCTTCTTCCGCCTTGACTTCTTCAATGTGTTTTTTAGATTTTTTACCAGATTTTGCAAATTTTTCTGGTTTAGTAGTTTCAGTAACCTCTGTTGCTTCTGTAACTTCAGTTGCCTCTAGATTTTTGACCTCTTCTTCGGCCATAGTTTCCTTTCCGTGGTAATAACGAGCTTAAGCTCTCCCAGCATTATTAGTTTTACTTATTATATCAGATTCTTAAATATTAAGCAAGGAAAAGGGAGCCGCTTTGGGCTCCCTGCTGAGAGACTATTTAATCATCTCCGTTTTTGTGCGCTTTTTTTGAGTTGTACTTTTGTCCCGCTCTACATGGGTAGTTCGGGTCAAGCGCAATCTTTGGCTTCCGGCTGTTGTGATTGGCAATCTCATACCGATAATCGAAGTTCTTTGACTTGATTGTCACATAGCTGTAGCTGCTCAGCGCGGTGCTGATTGTAGCAATTAGCCGATTGAGACCGTGGACGTCGAGTTCTTTGATATAGGCAAGTGCGCCTTCTTCGTTTATGATATCGAAGAAAGGAATCTTCACTAGCCCACTAAGGACATCCTTAGGCAACTTCCGTAAGGTCATCGATTTGCACCCCGGCTCGTGTTCCTTCAGCCAGACTTTGTTCGCAAGGAGTCTATGGTATTCAGGTATAAGGTTCCTGTACTCCTCTGCGTTGGATCGCCATGACTGAATTGCCTGTTCTTCCAACTCTTTACGCGAGAAATAGTAACGTGCTGTCCCCATCTTTTTTAAAGCCCTCCTTAGCTTGAAAAAGTGAAGTATCTTAATTGTATCATACTTTAATCAAAAAGTCAATGCTTACAACAAAAAACAGCCCTGTTAAAGGCTGTTTTTGAAAGAATAATTAGTCTACTACTTCAACACCCATTGAACGAGCCGTACCGGCAACCACCTTTACAGCACCATCCAAATCAATAGCGTTTAATTGATCCATTTTCTTCTTAGCAATTTCTTCAAGTTGCGCCCTAGTAATCTTTCCAACTTTATCAACGTTCGGTTTTCCAGAACCTTTCTCAATCTTAATTGCTTCGCGAATTAAATCATCAACTGGTTGCCCTAACGACTTCCAATCAAAAGTTCGATCTTCAAATACGCGGATATGAACGATAACGTTCTTGCCCATCAAGTCTTTTGTAGCCTCATTAAATGGATTAATAAAGTCCATCATATTAAGACCCCATTGACCGAGCGTCGAACCAACTGGAGGTCCAGCCGTCGCGCGTCCCGCAGGGATTCGAAGTTTCAAATTTCCAATAACCTTCTTTTCTGCCATAAAAATTAACCTTTCTAGTGCGTAACTTTATTATTATATCACAATTGTTTCACTTGTAAAGCATCAAGCTCGACTGGTGTTTCGCGTCCAAACATCGAAACCATCACCTTTAATTTACCCTTAGCTGCGTCGATTTCCGAAATTGAACCATCAAATCCTTTAAATGGTCCATCCGTAATCGAAACAACTTCGCCAACTTCATATTTGACTGAGAATTTCGGGTCCTCAACGCCCATACGCTTCTTAATCTTCGCGATTTCCTTGGCAGAAACTGGAGTTGGTTGTGTTCCGGTTCCAATAAAACCAGTTACGCCCGGAGTATTGCGGATAATATACCAAGTTTCATCCGATAGTTTCATATCAACCAGTACATAACCTTGTAAAATTTTCCTATCAACAATCTTCCTCTTACCATTTTTAATCTCAATTTGCTTTTCTTTTGGTACAATCGCTTCGAAAATCTTGTCGGCCATTTCTACTGTATTAACGCGCTGATTAATTGAATCGGCGACTTTATCTTCGTATCCAGAGTAGGTTGAAATTGCATACCACGCTCTTGTGTCATCATATCTATTTACTGCCATTTTTTAACCCTTTCCTAAAATAATATTAAATAGCCAAGTAAAGAACAGATCAAGCAAAGTAATCAGAACAACGAAGATAATGGTATATATAATAACTGCTAAAACCATTTTCCAAGTTGCCTTGCGGTTTGGCCATCTGACCTGTCTTAATTCTCTCCAAGAATCGCGAATGTATCTCCAGAGATAAACAAACGGGCGGAACAAAATAAAAGGTTTCTTCTCGTTTTTCTTATCAATTTTCTTCTCGGCTTCTTTCGCCTGTTTCTTTTTCAGTTTTTCGGTTTTTTTATCCGACGTAACCACTTTTTTTCGCGTAATCGTCGGAGCATCGTCCTCCCGCTTTTCCGGGGAGTCGTTCGCTTTGATTCTAGTAATCTTTGCCATCTCGCTCCTTTATTAGGTATCAAAAAAGTCTGATACCAGACTTGTCAAGATTATACTATACCGGGAATAAATAGTCAAGATAATCCTTCAACATTCTCGTGCCGGATATAATTGGTAAGAAATTCGCAAGTTGCAGCCTTACCATATATTCAAGATCGAAATCATTATCCCAAATTGCCATGGCTTCTTCCATACGTTGTAAGAGATTGTCTAATTCTTCATGTTCATCTGCGCCAGAAACATTTAAGTACGATTTATTCGACGCATCCGCAACGCCGCCATCGTGAGTCGATATTAACAAATTGTAATTCATTACATCCTTCATCCAAGAAGTTCCACATGCTTCTAATCCGACAATCGGAATATTAATCGCAGAATTTGAGCCGACCGAAAGCGCGAAGGCGAGTTTCTCATCGTAATCACAGAGGTAATGAACGTGGTCGCGCAAATAATCATCTTTCCTAACTAATTCAAGTATGGAATAAAGCTTCTTCAGCATATTCTCATCGCCCGTATGGATTCGTCCTGCTATAATATAATGCGCATTATGACTTTCGAGTACATTCCTTAAACGATAAGTATCTCTAAAAGGTAAGTCCGGACGCTTATAATCGACAAACCGACGCTTAAAATCAAAGATGAAATCGTCGCCACTAAAGCTTAAGATTCGTCCTTCCTGATCTGGACGAGTTTTTAATACTTCATTTAGTATCTTTCGCCCATTAACTTTCAACTCACGGATTTCTTGGGCGGTTATTTGCTCGACTTTGTCAGCAAAGTCTTCGGCTAACATTTCTTGATTATCGATAATCTCCTTAGCCTTGAATGAATTTAAAATGTCTGGGAGTACCCATTTTCCTAAATCAATTCCATTTGTAATCGGTTTAAACTTTACCTTGTTCCCAGCTAAATCGTAATAATTCGCCACTCGCGCGTGTAGTTTCGAAACGCCACTTCTTAGTTCGGCAATCTCAATTGAAACCGATGAAAGCTTGATGCGTCCGTTTGTAAACTTTTCCATTAACCATTTTTTCACAGCGAGAGATTTAATATTCGGGAAAACATAACGCTCAAACTGCTCATAAGAAAATTCAGCCTCCGCCGCTTGAACTAAAGTATGGTTCGTGTATAAGGTGTGTTTTCTCGTATAGACAACAGCTTCGTAAAAATCCATCCCATTAGAAGTAAGTTCATCAAGTCGCGCTAGAGCAGCGAAAAAAGTCGCAACCTCATTTAACTGAATAATCGCCGGCTTTAAACCGACTAGTTTTAATGCTTCATAACCGCCGAAGCCTAAAGCAACTTCTTGATACAGACGATGATCGGAGCCACTAGTATCTGAATATAATTCGCCAAACATTGGTTCCGTAATAGATAATATACGCGTATTTTTAAATCTTTTTTCGATTACCTCAAGCGCACATAAATTGCCACAGCATTTAATATAAACTTTATCAATCAAATTAAAGCCGAAATCTCGATAATCTTTCGGGATATGTTCATCGACAAGCGCTCCGTCTTTTATGACCTGTTTTGATTCTTGAGGATAAAACGGAACAATTGTTACAAAAGGCACACCCATTTTCTCTGCGATTCGCCTTGTATCTGCCGCTAGAACGCCGAGTCCGCCTCCTCCGCGAAAACCATTATCCTGATCATACATTTCTATTGTCCAATAAGTATAAGGGCGGTCCGAAGCAATCGCTTTCGTTAAGTGGCTACGCTCTGTTGCTTCATAAAAAAGCTCAACGTCTTCAATGTTCTCAAGTGGATGGTAAAAAAACTGCCCGTCCGTTTCCATGCTTATGATTATATCACATTAATACCAAAATGTTTTTGGTAATTTTTCAGCAATTCTTTTATGAAAGTCCCAGTCAAAGCCCTCAAGTCGTTTTGGATTCTTTGTCTTAAAGTATTTTTTTCGAATTTCCGCAGCAGTCATCTTTCTACCAGGCAACAAAACATACTTTTTTCTAAAGTTTAAACCGCGTTTATAGTCTTTTGGTGGAATAATCGCCATCGGTAGAAAATCGCAATTAATTTTCGGATCAACATAAAGCTTCAAAGCAAGCATCGACATCGTTGGAATAATGTCTTCTTCTTTTTTATAAACAGCTTCATTTTTAAAAACGGTTGCTTGACGAGTCGCTGATGGCGCGACAAATACTACACCGCCATTTAGCAATGCTTCATGAGAAAGATCAGTATAAATATTCCTAAATTCCTTTTTTAGCTTAGTTCCGAGCTCGTAAAGCTTAGTACCTTCCTTTAGTTCCATCTTTTTCCAAGTAGACGGAGTAATGGTCGGCGTAATAATAATTCCTAGCCTTTTTATACGGTCATAATTCGGGGCTAGTGCTTCATACCACGGCAAGTTAACTGGGAAGTACATTGGTTTTTCGCCCATGATATCAATTTTCATTGTTAATATTCGAGCAATTTCGCCAAGTGAAGGATGGTTAAAACCGACAACTAAGCCATTTTTCGTATCAGTAGGCATTTCAGAATAGTCACCAGGAGTGATTTTCGACAAAACCTTAACGAGCTTCTTTCTTGCTGCCTTATTATGCTTTTCTGGATTATGCTTCGGTCCGGTAGTTCCTAAAAAATAATTAATAGCCGTATTACACGCTTTTCCGACTGGAACCATTTCACGTCGCAATTTGCTCGCGTGAAAAGTTTCAAGTAGTGAATAGTTTTCGTGTTGGAGCTTATTAATTATTTCTTCGGCTGGAAGTTCTTCAAGTTGCTTAATTGTGAATATTTTTTTGTTAGCCATTATGATTTAATTATAGCACTTTAAGATAAAATATGATAAAATAAAAACAGCTTAGGGCGTCGCCAAGTGGTAAGGCAGTG
>JAGCNM010000014.1 GCA_017645955.1 Candidatus Saccharimonadota bacterium | reverse complement strand
ATTTAGTAATACCAATAGTAGAGAGAGGCGAGGATCATTGATACGTAGACAAAGGCAGTTAATGAAATACCTATGATGCCCATAATAAACCCAGCTTTGCCGAGCTTAGAGGCCAGAGCGCGGGAGGATTTTACGCCAAAGACGATTGCGAGTATACCACTAGGCAATGAAATATACCAGAAGAAATTGCCGACGATTGATATAATGCCCAAAACGAAGGCGGCTATGTGCATAGAAGAATGACGTCTCGATTCTTCCTTTGCCATATATTCTTCTTCGCGCGATTTTTTTAGTTCTTTTTCCATTTTTTACTCCTTTACAAAATTAAGTTCGGCCTTCTTTTCTAGGCTATTTAAATCATTAACTCTAAGCAGGTTTTCGGAAACAGTAATAAGATCGTCATTTATATAAGCACCGCGGATGAGGTTTGATTTTTCATGGATAATTTCGCCACGTTCTTCTATACCGTTTTCTAAGTTAATATTATAGATAAGATAACCTTCGTCGACGTAGTTTATGTCATCATAGAAATAGTCCGTTAGATCAGTAATGCTTTCATTACCATTGATTTCAATTTTGAACTCGGATTCATAATCGTTCACAGGGATACCGAGTAACTGTTTTTCTTTCGAAAAGAGGAGTGCTTTTGGATTAGTAAGAATCGCAGACGAAGTATATGAATCGCCGATATGGAGCTTACTAATTTCTTTCGGGTTCGTAAAGTCAGAAATATCAAAGAGAGCAAGTTTCATTCCCGTAATATACGCGAACGATGAGATAACCCTGCCATTCTCGTCTTTCCTAGTTTCCTCGGTAGTATCAACGCCAATGCCGATTAGGTGGTTCTCGTCGTAAGGATGAAGATAAACAGAGTATCCAGGTATTTTAAGTTCGCCTAGAACTTTTGGTTCTTTTTCGTTTGAAAGGTCAATTACGAAAAGCGGGTCAGTGTTTTTATAGGTTACAAGATAGGCCTTATTGCCAAGAAATCTCGAAGCGTACATTCTTTCGTTTTTACCGACTCGTCCAGATTCGCCAATTTTATTAAGTTTTTCATCAAAGATTGCGATATACGAGCCATCTTTGTCTTCTAATGCAATACGAAGGTGCCCAGCGTTTTCGTCGAACGAATACTGGTTAATAGTGTTGCCGGAGGTACTGGTTTTTGCGGCATAAGATATGTCGCCTGATTCTTCGATATTAAACTTATAAATTTCAGTTTGATAATTATAATTGTATGAAAAGTCGTTAATCTGAGAATCAAAGAAACCAATAACGCCTTTAAAGCCAAAGAGGGGTTTTATCATGTCCCAGAAGCTTTTGTTATATCTATCTTTATAGCCTTCTTCGAGAAGATAAAAGGCATTTTCCGAAATGTAGGCGTTGGAAATATCTAATAAGAATGGTTCAACCGTAATGTCCTTCTCTGGGTTGCTAAGGTCTAGGACTGAAATGAGGGTTAGGTTATCTGAAAGGACATCTTTAAGATAACGAATCGTTTTAACTGGATACTCTTTTTCGGTTAAATCTTCAAAATAACTATGTTCAACCAACTTTTCATCACCAGATTTTTCGCGAAGACGGCCAGATGAAATCACGTAAAGTTGATTGTCGATACGACGCGAGGTATAGTATGGTTCATACAGCTTAAAATTCTTTTTAAGGCTTGGCTGTTCGTGGTTTGAAATATCATAAACACGTACGGTGGTGTTGTTTTTATTATAGTAGCGATAGTAACTATAGGTATTGCGATCAAAGAGTGGGCCGTTTGAGCCGATGTATTCTGTTCCGATAATGGTTAAGGTATCCCCGGATAAAATGAGGTCTTCGGGAATTGACTCGTCGGTAGATTCAATGCGGGAGGAGATTTTCGGATTCGTGACGTCACGAACATCCGAGATAATCACGTCGGTGTTAGAAATGGAATACATGTAGTCGCCGTCTGTTTTAATGATGTCGGCCTCATCAACGTTTTCAACCTGAATGTTCGTCGTAGAATAATCTTTAGCATTGGCAGGGACACCTTCGGTAGAAGTAGCATTATCGATGGTTTTTGGTATGGTTGAGGAACCGTTAGTCGGTATGATGTCGTCATAATAGTAGTACCCACCGCGATACACGTTTAGTTCTGCGGAAAACGGAAGAAGGAGAAGCTTAAAGAGAGGGTTATCAGCAAATGAAGATATAGAGTTACGATTATAAAAGCTATACAACTCAGCTTCAGAATTAATGTTTCTTAATTCGCTTTTTGGGCGAGCGAAAATGAAAATGCCAATGCCGACTATGATAACAGCCGCGACAAGGGCAGTTATTTTAATACTTAAAGATTTCTTCATAATAAAATTGTATAAAATATTATATGAAAGCACAAGTGAGATGCAATGGTTTGAACTAATTATTATTCCGGTTGTTCAATGGTTGCGTTAGCTTCTGAGTTGCCGATGGAAATGTATTCATTAATCTTTTTTTCATATTCAAGATCGCTAAAACGTTTATCAAATTCAGTGAATGGAACTTTAATCGAGACAAAGCTGACCTCGGCTTCAGTCTTTTTCTGTAGCTTAACGAAATAATAGCCATCACCATTCATTGAGACGAATTTTCCGCTACTCTCGCCGGGTTCGAGCTTCGAGGCTTCAGAGGCGCGACCGCCATCAATGTTTTTATTATCAACAAGTCCGCCAGTTTCCTCGTAGATAATTGCGTCGCCAAGCTGCTCGACAACGGCTTTAAAAACGTTGTCGTTAGAGGCTAATAAGCTTTCAACTCTCTCGGCGATTTTATTAGCGTTCTCGTCGATGGCTATCTCGACTTTTGACTTTACTAGAGTAAGGTAAAGCATTCGCTCGTATTCTTTCTTTGTAAGCCCGAAGTTATCTTCAATAATTTTAAGAAAACCTTCTTCGCTACGATCAACGCCACCAATTTTTAGATGGCGCTCGAACTCATTTTTTACTTCTTCGTCGGAGACGGAAATATTCAATTCTTCCGCTAGTTTTAAGGCATAGGTATATTTTTCCGCTTCGAGGAGAGCGACATTTTTATATTCGTCGCGGAGATACTCTACGGAAGCCGAGTCAAATTGGCTACCAGATTGGCGTTCGATAGATGTCATACTGCTACGGTAAAACATCAGGTAATCTGAAAAACGGACGTCTTTTGAATCTACTGTTGCGACGGGGACTGGGACTATTTCGGTAATACGGAAGAGTAGTTCCCCGGTCATGCCAAGTCGATAAAGCGCGAGATAACCACTTACGATAAGAATAGCGACCATAACAAATGCGATAAGAATTGTGCTAATTACGACGCGATGTTTCGTCCATTGAAGTGGGTATTTAAACTTTCGGCCACGAGCAAGGACTTCTTCGCGACGTTTTTCGACCTTTTCTTGTTCGGTTTTCTTCTCTGCTTTCTTCTTCAACAGGTTCATGGTATAATTATAACATGGTTTTGGCCCGGTAGCTCAATGGATAGAGCAATTCCGTCCTAAGGAAGAGGTTGTGCGTTCGACTCGCACCCGGGTCACCATTTTTTGTTAATTTGCTCTAGAGAAATTTAGTGATCTGGGAGTCGGACCTAGCGGTGCGACTCGCACCCGGGTCACCATTTTTTGTTGTCTTATGGAGTTACGACGATCCAAGGATCCGTAGCGGTGCCGGAGCCGGAAACAGCTTCGGTGCCTTCTTTTAGTGAAATGACGGGGCGAACGCCATAGGTGTTAGTAGTAAGACCACCGTTATTAGTAAGGGCTCCACTAGCGTTAAGATAGAAGACGAAGGCCGGGTAAGTTGAGCTACTCTGGCGATATGAAGGAGACATGGTTAGAAAATTTGAGTTAGTACGGAGAAAAGAACTTCCATCGTATCTTGAGCCATATGCACTTGATGCAGTGGAGGCGCCTGAACCGGCAAAAGAAGCTTCGTCCGCCGTGATTAACGCAATTGGCGAACTGAGTAGTTTGTTCCCCGCGCTTGCAGCACTAGTACTATAGACGTCGGCAACGTTGCGAGTACATGTCAAGCTAGGCGGATTGTTAGCGTTATAATTCCTGGTATACGGGCCAAAATATGCTCCATTGGTGCCATTACTGGCGCCGTAGGAATTGAGCGTAGAAATGGTGCCTGTGCCATTGGCACTACTAAAAATCGAACGGTCATTGCAATAGCCTGCATTGGTTTCGAGAAGGCTTGCATAACTACTAAGATTACTGCTATACCAGTTTTCTACAACGGTTTTTATATTATTTGATGTGTTGTTTTGGTAGTTAGAATTATTACTGAAGAATATGTTGTCAGGGGAAGTTGAACTATTTGTCGTGGAAGCATAGGTGCTATTATAAGAGTAACCAACTCGAACGACTTGCCGGTTGTATCTAGTATTAGTGGTATTATTGCTACTTCTGTTAGTAAATGATGTAGTCTCTGCCTGTGCACTTGTTCCGGAATTTGCGCAAGTCGAGCCGGTCCAGTTGCCATTGTAAATCATTTTTACGCCACCAGAGCCGGTAGTTCTTATGATTCGCCAACAAGTATTTGATGTACTTAATGAATCAGACGAAGTAGCCAATACAACATAATTCGGGTATAGGGTTCCGTCACCGCTAGAACCGTACGTCGAAGTGGCGAAACTATCATCTATAATACCGCGGTAGTAATAGATTTTAGCCTTTGTATTATCCTGTTTGACGCCATCCGAATCCGCACCAAATACCGAGCTATTATATTCGTAAACGCCAGAGTTGCTTGTTGAGATGGTGGCTTCGAGATCTTGTGCGGTTTGGGTACCTTTACTCATTTTTGCGATAGCTTTATAAAGCTTAGTTGGTCTTGATGGAGTTGGAGCCTGGGAAGAAACTGTCCATGGGTCAGTAGCGGTGCCAGAACCTGAAGCGACATAAACGTCATGGATAAGGGAGATAGCTGGACGAACATATAGAGAATTCGCATAATTAACAGTAGAGTTATAGAGACCGTAGAGCAAAACATATTCCATCGCATTCGATAATGGGGACATCGTCCAAGATTTGTTGTCACTTAAGCCTTTCAAGAAGGATTTATAGCTCGCGTTGGATGCAGTAGATGCAGTCGATGAGCCACTAGAATTGTTCCCACTACCAGCTATCGCTATTTCGTCGGCGGTAAGCATGGCTACTGGATATTTTAGCTGATTATTCCCATTATTGGCTGAACTAGTAGTGTATAAATCTACAGTGCCACGTGGACAAGATAGAGTAACTGTTGACCTTATATTGGATCCATAAGATATATTAGTCCCATTAATGCCAGAAGTGGTTGTCCAAACTGATGAAGTAGCAGTAGGTGTATGATCTCCATCATCGAAATAAGTACTTCTGTCGTTGCAATACCCAGCGCTTGGTTCTAGTATGTTTGTATAGTCAGTCATATTAGAAGCATACCAAGTATTTTCAATATAGTCTTTAACGTCCGAATCTGTCGTGTTGATAGTAGAATAATTTTCATTACTTCCGAAAACCGTGCTTGTAGGTACGCGTGAATTAGAAGCCTCAATAGAGTCATTATAAGTATAACCGACATGGACTATACTAGAGAGATTAGCATTAAAAGCTAATTGCGTTTTTGTCGTTGGGTTATTGCCACTATTTCCACAAGACCCTCCGGTGCTGTTGCCAAAAATGCCATTATAAATCATTTTTACACCACCAGATCCAGTGGTACGTATTATTCGCCAGCAGGTGCCATTATCTAGTTTGACATAATTAGGATAGTAGGCGCTGTCCCCAACCGCAGCATTATTATTGAAAGCGTAAGTTCCTTCTATTGTTAAATTACTATCAATAATACCTCGGTAATAGTAAATATCATAGTCGTTACTAGCATCACTTGCTGTACCAAAAGTTGAAGCATCGTATAAAAATACACCAGAGTTTGAAGTATCGGTAGCCGGATTGGAAGAAGTTGGTTCGATAATGACCGCCCTCATGTCAGCGACAGTTTGGGTTTGCGGGGAGCCACCGTAGGTTTTAACTAGGCTTGCTACAGTGTCGTACAAGCGTAATGGTCGCCACCATATAGCATAAAGAGTGATAGTTTCGCCTGGACTGGCTAGGTCGGTAACTTCTTCACCGCCATCATACCAATCGCCAGAGCCATCTTGTTCGGTATTCCACCCAATAAAAACATACTCTGACGGCGGAGTAAAGGAGCTTTGCGGAATAGTGACTGGCACATCTTTATAACCTTCTTGTGAGGGCATGGTGCCGGTACCGCTAATTGATGAGCCGGTCGATGTGCTGGTTGGGCTGAAATTGATAGTGTATGGTATGCAGTTGTTGGCCATTGTGAAATAATAGACAATTGCGCCGTCATCATGGTTACTGTCTTCGATCATTTTATAAGTGCCTGGCACAATATAGGCGCCGGCAGTCGGGGCGGCGGGCTGGGTAACTGTTACACCGTAATAAACCGAAAAGGAGTCAGAAATGTTACTGGAGCTAGGGGTAGTTAGTTCGGGAATAACACTCGCGCTACCGGAGGCTGGGACTGGAGAAAAAGTGCTAGAAGCAGTCGGAGCGGCAGAACGGTTAAAGTAGTACCCCCATGAGTTAGTGGCTTCAGAAAGCGCCGTTGGGGCACTTAACGGAGAGATATAAGAACCAGAAGTATTATTAGAACTGTCACCGTTTAAATATAGATTATTATCGTTGACGGTAGTACCGATAGTTAAATTATAGCCGTACCGACAAGTCGTATTAACTGTGATTTCGTCTTCACTAATTGAGGTGCCTTTACTGTCGCTACCCAAAACAACATCGATGCTTTGGGGGCCACCTGTAGTGACCGTCATCGAATAACCATCAGCAAAAACATCTTGCACGCAAGAAGTTGCAAAAAAGATAATTATTCCCATCACAAAATATTTGTTTTTAAACATGTATGACCCTTTGTCTTTTTTATCATAACATAAGCCT
>JAGCNM010000013.1 GCA_017645955.1 Candidatus Saccharimonadota bacterium | reverse complement strand
TTACATTATTAAATATAGAAAAATCAATATAAAATGTAAACAAGAACTATAAATTATTTTTTATCGGAACGTCTCCATCTCGGACCTGACTTGTGTTCGTGCGGGCGATAGTCGTTTCTCTTCACGTACTTACCTTTTGGACAGTTCGCCGTCCATGCGCACGTATTGTTAATGTCCGCGTAATCCCTGTGTACACGGTTTACGGTATAGACCGAGTCCTGTTTCGAGTAATAGAAATACCTCGGCGGGATCGTATCGTTCTTCGACTGGAAATAGCCCGCGAACGAAACGACAGAACAGATTAGAAGCAGAAGAACTACCCGCATACACCCTCCAGATAGAATGCAAGCTCTACGCTAGTCATTTTCGCCTGTCCGTTCTCGACACCGAACTTGTAGACGGATTCGAGTTTCGAGATGCCGCGATAATCGTTTTTACCGACACAGATGTTTACCTTCATATCCCCGAGTTCCGGATGAAGGGCGAGCTCATTCATCAGAGTCGCGGCAAGCTGTCTGTAATTCATTCTTAACCTCTTTGTTTTTCTAAAATATAGAAAAATATAGAATTTTAGAACACAAAATCAATAAAGAAAAAAGCGACGGAATCGCCCTCGCCATAGGACGACCCGCCCTTTAGAGGTCAAACCTTATTCTTCGTCTTCCGGAGTGTCATCCAAGGAATCGTCCCAATCGAAATTCTCTTCTTCCGTATCGCCGGTTTCGACTTCTTCTTCGCTCATGCACTCGTCGTCGACGTAAACCCTGAACTTACCCGTATCGTCAGTTACGAGCTTGACTTCATGAGCTTCTTCGCAGACCCATCCCATATCGTCGCGGAAGTTTTTCTCTTCGTCGCAGAATTCGAGAGGAATCACAGCGAGACAGCCCGCATCGACACCGTACGATGCATGATTGCCACCGTAACATCCGTCACCGTATGCGGTCGAATCGACCAACATGATTTCTTTCCCGTCGTGGACAAACTTGCCGTCGTTGCAGAAACGACCTTCCTTCTTTTCTCGTTCCTCGCCCCAGTTAATCCATTCCCGGTACAGGTCTTCCTTGAGGGCGTAGCAGGGATCGCCGAAGTAAAAGCCGTTCGGGCAATTGATAGTTTCGTTGATACCGGAAGTGTTAGCCATATTTAACCTCTTTAATTTACACTCGAGACATTCGAGTTATATTAAATATAGAAAATTCAAAAGAACTTGTAATCTAAAACATTTGAGTTTTTATTTACCGGATTACCACTCGACAGTAAGATTTCTTACAACATATATACCGGTGAGACCGCCCATCTTGCCATAAACTCTTTCCTCACCATCGTTTTGACTGATTTTAAACCCGCCATTCAAGAACGAGTTGAGAATCGCCTGGTATTCTTTTACGGTAATTTTGTACGTTTCTTTATTGATACTTATATCGTATTTGTCTTTCATGTTGATGTCAGTCAGTACGAACTTAAAAGTTCTGTAATTCGTTTCTTTCGCGTAAAAGTAATCTTGTACCTGTTCGCGAATAGTTTCCATCATTTCATGAAAGACTTTAAGGACAATATCCTTGTCCATGCGAAGTTTCTCTTCGTACTTGACAATGGTTTCGGACTGGGTTGTACGGATTTCGTCGACTAAAGACATATTTGTTAACCTCTTGTTTATACTCTAAATATAGAAACATTTAAATTACTTGTAAATATAAAAGTTTGAATATTTTTTGATACAAGGCATGCCGTCATAAACGTATTTTAAAGACTTATTTTAAAAAGACCATTAACTATATTCTTTAAAATAAAAACAAGTCCACGATTCAAATATGGGTCATTATTATTGAAAAAATTATATAGGATATAAAAAGAAACGGCCCACGGAAATACCGCAGGCCGCTTCCCGAGGTTAAGCAGAATTTTTAGATGAAGAACTTGATGCCGAAGTACAGTTGCCTCTTCAGCGAATTGTGTTTCGTATTCACGAGATGCGTAGTCGCAGCGAGATACACGGCGGCATGGTAATCAACCCTCAACCCTGCCTCGATGACGTAATCGATAGGATCCACGGTACAGTGATCCGTATCCATGTCGATGTCGTCGTCTCCCGTATGCAGATACGTATCTTCCCAGAAAGTATCCACGTTCCACATCGCATAGGCGGACATGAAGAACT
>JAGCNM010000012.1 GCA_017645955.1 Candidatus Saccharimonadota bacterium | reverse complement strand
GTCAAAAAAGCTGTCGGCATCGAACCAATAGCAATCATGAAAGCTGCGAAAATATTAAATATTTTGCGCTTTAAGCTCATTATTTTTACTCCTTCGCTCTATATATTATATAGTTTGCCTAATTTTATCACGATAAAAAACAGGGGTCAACCTTAAGCGTTTAGTAAAAATGGAAAAACAAAAAACAGCTTTTGGGACAACACGGAGGTCACGACCGAGTATTAGGGCGCGAGCCCCTTAGGCGAGGGCGCGAGCGACCCGTGTCCCAGAAGCTGTTTTTGTTTTACCAAACTTTAACTAAAATTTCGCCACCTAAGCGATTTTTCTTCGCTTCACGTCCAGTCATTAAACCTCTCGAAGTTGATACAATAACCATACCTCGTCCTGACTTAATTACTGGTAAATCTTCGGCTGAAGAATAAACTCTTCGACCCGGTTTTGAAACTTTTGTAATTTCATTAATCTTCGCGTTCGTACCTTGTTCGTTGATAATGATTCTAAGAAGACCGCGTGGTTCACCAGCCTGAACTTCAAAGCTAGAAACATAGCCATTCTTTGCTAGAACCTCAACTACGCCTTGTTTAAGCTTAGAAGTAGGAACGAGAATTTCATTTTTACCAACTGCAATCGCATTACGAATGCGAGTGATAAGGTCTGCAATTTGATCTGTAGATTGTAATGACATATTTCTCCTTTCTTCCTACCAACTACTCTTTGTTACACCAGGAATTTCGCCTTTGCTAGCTTTTTCCCGGAAATTAATACGGCTAAGGCCGAAACGGCGCATATAACCACGAGGACGACCGTCCAACATATCGCGGTTTTTGAGTCTAGTTGGCGAAGCGTTTCGTGGTAACTTTTGTAGACCTTCGAGATCGCCAGCCGCCTTTAACTCTGCGCGCTTAGCTTTATATTTTTCATACATTTTGCGTCGTTTTTCATCGCGGAGAACTGCAGATTTTTTCGCCATCTTATTTCTCCTCTCTTTCAAACGGCATTCCGAAAAGTTCTAACAACTTTAGACTTCCTTCCTTTGAACCATTTTTAATAATAAACGTAACTTCAAGACCATGAAGCACAGCTGCATCTTCGAAAGTAATTTCTGGGAAAACAGTTTGCTCTCTTAGTCCTAAGTTGTAATTACCTTGTGCATCAAATGCATTTTTTGGTACACCGTGGAAATCGCGTACACGCGGCAAAGCCACGTTGATTAATCGATCGACAAATTCATACATTTTGTCGTTTCGAAGTGTAACGAGGTAGCCAACCGGCGCGCCCATTCCTTTACGAATTTTGAATGTTGCAATTGATTTTTTTGCTAATCTCGAAGTCGGCGCCTGTCCGGTAATCTTAGCAAGTGTCAAAGCAACCGTTTCGGTATACTTCTTGTCCTCACGCTTCTTACCGACACCAGCTGAAACTACGATTTTTTTAAGCTCTGGAACCTGATTAACATTCTCAAGTTTAAGCTCTTTTTGTAGCTTAGCTTTTTCAGCTTTGTAAAGAGCCTTTAAGCGTGGCTCAGCTGAAATACTAGCTTTTTTCTTTTCT
>JAGCNM010000011.1 GCA_017645955.1 Candidatus Saccharimonadota bacterium | reverse complement strand
TGAACGCGAGTTTAATTTAGATTTAATCGTAACGAATCCGTCGACAAACTATGAAGTTGTAATGAATAATGGCGAGACGATTGAGATTAGGTCGGCTTCGGATTTGCCGGACGTGAGCGAGGTTCGAGAAATTAAGGAACCTTGGGTTAAGGGCGAAATTATTTTGCCGAAGGAAATGATTGGAAATGTTTTAAATTTAATAAATGAGAAACGTGGTCACCAGACGAATTTATCGTATATTGAAGACCGGTCGGTAATTGATTTTGAGGCGCCGATGGCGAATCTTTTGACGGATTTTTATGACCAACTAAAGTCGGTTACGAGCGGATATGCGTCGTTTAATTATGAACTTGATGGATATCGGGCAGGAGATTTAGTTAGGGTTGACTTTTTAGTAGGCGGACATCGGATAGATGCGCTTTCGGTTATGGCGCATAGATCCGAGGCGGAGGCGATTGGGCGCGAAGTGACGAAAAAGTTAAAGGAAGTGATTCCGCGTCAAAACTGGGAAGTTGCACTTCAGGCGGCGATTGGAGCGCGAATTATTGCGCGCGAGACGATTGGGGCATACCGAAAGGATGTCACTGTAAAAATTCATACTGGTGATCGCGATAGGAAGGCGAAACTTCTAGAAAAGCAGAAGCGCGGGAAAGCGAGAATGAAACGTTTTGGTAAAATTGATATTCCGTCGGAAGCTTTCACTGTGATGTTAAAACGCGATTAGGCGTGTTATAATGTTTTACATGAAGAAGATATTGATTATCTTGGCTTTGTTTTTAGTAAGTGGTCTTTTTATTCCGTATAATGTGATGGCGATTTCGGAAGAGCAGGAAAACTTAGTGTCGGTAAATTGTAGCACGATAAAAAGTAAGTTGAAAAAAGTTCAACAACTCGATGCGAAGGTTAGGGTTTATCTCGGAAGTTATTACGAAGCGATCGCGACAAAATTTATTATACCGATGAATGTGCGACTAGTTGAGAATAATTTGTCGACAGCGGAAATGGTTGAGAATCAAAATAAATTTGCGGAAGCAAGGACGGTTTTTTCTAACGATTTTGAAAAATATCAGCAGGTACTCGAGGAATTAATTAATATGAATTGTACGGCGGAGCCGGAAAAATTTTATGAACAGTTAGTAATTGTGCGACAAAAACGAAAAATAATGACGCAAGATGTTTTACAAATTAGGACATTACTTTCAGGACATGTTAAATTAGTTAGAGAGGTAATGACGAAGCTATGAAAATAAGACAGAAGGATTCAAAAATGACGAGTGGGGGACGTAATCTAGTTATACTCGGAATTCTTTCGGTTTTAGTTGCGAGTTTAACGACTGGAGTGTCTTTAGCGATTTATCATAATTCTGGTGATATTTATCTCGATCGTTCGCGCCCGGGATTTTTGCCGGACGAGGACGAGATTGAAAAGCAGGACGGGCAGGATTTAGAATATAATTTTGAGAAAAGTGGGAAGCTGACAATTCAAAATGTTGAAGAATATTTAGAAAAGTTAGAATTAGAAATCAAAGCAATTGATGCTTATTCTGATCCGTTTAATGAAAAGGTTTTAATAGACGAGGAATTAGGGATTACGGAGAAAAATAATGAGTCTTGATTTTTTAAGCGAAAGGGTTTATAGTTAGAGGGAAATGAAGAAAAAACAAGGACAAAAGAACGAAAAGATACGGACTTTTGGCATAGCGACCTTGTTAATTTTCGGACTTGGGATTCTTCTTGCAATTGCGGGCCTTTATAATATGGTTGGAGAGGTGCGGG
>JAGCNM010000010.1 GCA_017645955.1 Candidatus Saccharimonadota bacterium | reverse complement strand
TTATAATAACCAACCAAAAAACCGCCCTTTAGCCAAGTAGGGCGGGTTTTTAGACATATATAAGCTCTCAACGTTTTTTATTTAAAGTAGAACTCGCAGTTAGTTGTACTTTAGATTTATTTTAGCTAACCGCGAGTGGTTTGTCAAGAGCTTTTTAGATAATTAAATATCTAAATCGTCAAGTTCTTCAAGTTCAGCACGAGTTTTTTCGGCGACATCGGAAGTTTCTTCTTCGGTTTCATCCGAGGCTTCTTCGTCTTCAATTTCGGAGGAGTCGTCTGCGCTTGAAATTTTATCTGTTCCCTGTTTTCCGCCGTCAGTGTTGACGATTTTAAGATTATAACGAGCATCGTTTTTTGTACCTAGAGCGCGAAGAAGAGTACGGATACTTTGGGCGGTTGCTCCGCGTTTTCCGATAACGCGTCCGACATCTTCTGGATCGACAGTGAGACTTAAGAGTACACCTTTTTCGTCAATTTTTCGGTCGACAGCGACCTTGTCTGGATTATTAACGAGGGTTTTCACGATGTATTCAACAAATTGCTGGTCAATAGTAGCCATTTTTTTCTCCGTATTAGATTATGAGTTAATTATAGCACGAAATGCTTAAATTTCGTAAACTGAACCGATGAACCAAGCTTCTTCTGTGGCTTTGTCATGAATAAGGAAGAAGAATGGTTGATCGAAAGTCATATCGATTTCTTCGACTGGGACTTCCCAAAGATAATCAAACTCTTCAATACAGCCAGCACCTTTCCCTCCGAAGGCGGTTACTGCGGCAGCCTTAATCCCGTCATTGGTGAAATCGATGTCGGCTTTGTGAATTCCGACGTTAATGTAAGGACGAGCCTCGCTCGTTAAGTCTATATTTTTTATCATGCCAGAGAGGTCGGCGGTTTTAATGTTGAAGATGTCGGTGACTCCTAAAGATTGTAGAGCATCAATCATATCAATGGTGTAGTTATACTTAAAGAATGGAATGTGCCCAGTAAGCTTGGTTACTACTCCTTTTTTGTAGGTTTCAAGGTCGGCGCTGTCTTTTGATTTTTTGATTAGATTGGTTATTTTTTCTGCGGTTAGAGTTTTTATATAGTTAGAGATCGATTCGGTTTTTGGCATAATCCCGACATATTCTAAAGTAGAACCGTCGTATTTTTGAAGGTCTTTAACGAATACCTTTTCAGTATCGGTGTTTATGAATGAAAAGTCGGTTGAGGTTTTGATGGTTTTAAAATTACCATTGAGCTCTTCTAGATATTCGCTGGTGTTAAAATCGGTTTCTACTTCGCAAGGATGCGCATCTGGATTGTTTTCGACATTATCGAGCCATTTAGCGTATTCGTCATTAACGGTTTTAGTGATGTAATCTTCGCCGAGTTCGCTAACGATATCATAGCGGTTAGCTGTGGCACCTATTTTGGCTGCGGCAGTGTTTTCTTCTTTATTATTGAAAGAAATTTTATCGAATTTTTCTTCGTCGTATATTGAATTGATGTAATCTTTGTAGTTTTCGTGTGCGAATTTAATATCATAATATTTGCATGGGACTTCGATATGGTCGTTTTCGGCACATTGAAGTTGGTTCTCCCATTTCATATCAATCGCTAGGGCATTGATAAGCATGTAATCGAGTTCCGGATTGACCGTTTCAGGCGAAAACATGTTTTCTATGATGCCAAGAGTTTTG
>JAGCNM010000009.1 GCA_017645955.1 Candidatus Saccharimonadota bacterium | reverse complement strand
TTGTGATATAATAGGAGTTGTATTTGTTTTTGGACGCTTAGCTCAGTTGGCTAGAGCGTGTCTTTGACGTAGACAAGGTCAGAGGTTCAACTCCTCTAGCGTCCACCATTAAAAATTTGGGTCGGTAGCTCAGCTGGTTAGAGCACGGGCCTTTTAAGCCCGGTGTCGAGGGTTCGAGCCCCTCCCGACTCACCACAGATTTGCTCCAGTAGGGGCTTTTTTGTTGGCAAACCCTGTTATTTTTTTACGTATATTAGGTAATAGCTAAGGCTGACAATGCCGGCGCCACCTATGATGTTGCCGAGCGTGACGGGAAGAAGATTGTTCAAAAGAAATGCGCCAATACTAAGCCCTTCAACTAGAATGCCGTTTTTTAAGGCAACGAGGATTCCGGCTGGTCCATAAAACATGTTGGCGATAGAGTGTTCGAAACCGCAGAGGACGAAGAGGAAGATGGGGCCAAAGATTGCTAATACTTTTCCGTTGATAGTTTCGGCGCCAAATGCCATCCAGATTGCGATACAGACAAGGAAATTACAGAGAATGCCGCGAATGAAGGCTTCCAAAAAACCGAGATTACTTTTCGTGACGGCGGTCGCGATAACTGAGTCGGCGATGTTGTCAAAGACGCCGCTATAAACGACTAATGATGTAACTAGTAGTGCGCCGATAAAATTGCCAAGGTAAACAAATAACCAGTTTTTCAAAAGTTTTCTAAAGGGGATTTTTCCTTTGATCCAGGACATGATGATGAGATTATTACCCGTAAATAATTCACTTCCGGCAATTACGACCATGATTAATCCGATTGGAAAGACAAGAGCGCTAGTAAGCTTGCCGCCGTAGACGCCTCCGAACGACGCTCCGACGCCGGCTAAGGCAATAAACATGCCAGCAAGAATGCCGAGAAGTAACATTTTCCAGGCGGTTAGGTTAGCTTTTGCTTTTCCCACTTCTAATGTTTTTGACGCTATTTCATTTGGTGTTAACATGGGACATATTATATAATAATGATATGAAAATTGGTATATTTGATTCGGGAAAAGGTGGGCTTTCAATCTTTGATGAAGTTAAGAAGGTGTTACCGGAAGCAGAATATAAATACATTGCGGATTCTAAAAACTGTCCTTATGGTGAGAAGTCGGACGAAGAATTAATGGAGATTGTAAGGAGGAATGTTGACGAACTAAGCGATTGGGGGGCGAGGGTGATTGTAATTGCTTGTAATACGGCAACAACAAGGTGTATTGAGAGACTACGCGAGGAGTATCCAGGATTAAAATTTGTCGGTACGGAACCGGCAATAAAACTAGCGGTAAAGACGGGTGCGAAAAAAATATTAGTGATTGCGACGCCGGGAACAATTGAGTCGGAACGGATGGAGAGTTTACTCGAGGAAAATAAGAAGGCTGGGCAGGAATTTATTTTGCTGAGTTGTCCGGGGCTTGCGGATGCGATTGAAAATGATGATGGAGTTGACGCGAAACTTGCGGAGCTCTTAAAGGATGCGCCCGAAGTTGATTGTGTAGTTTTAGGCTGTACCCACTATTCTTTAATTAGAGAAAAAATAGCGAGTTATTTTCCAGAGGCGGCGATTGTTGATGGCGATAAGGGAGTAGCTAAAAGAGTAAAAGAGCTTGTGGAAAACCTGTGGAAAAATGAATAAAAAAGTTATACAAAAATCCCCTCGTAACAGAGGGGATTTTTAAAGCCGGAAGTAATTATTTCTTTGCGACTTTTTCGGCGATGTCGCGAGTGTTGCGCCAGATCATGATGAACATCATGGTAAACTCATAGCCGATGCGGACTAGGATTGGTCCGAGGACGAGAGTTAGGAGGAACATTAAGAATCCAGTTCCGCCAAGCGCTAGGTAAGAGAATGAAATTAATACTACGAAGATGGTTAAGATGTAGTAAACTACTTTCAAGATTGGCTCAATCCACATAACCTTAAAGGCGAGGAAGTCTTTTAGCCATTTGGCGAATTTACCTTTTGGATCGGTTTTAGCTTTGACAAAGAGGAAGTAGACTAGAATACCGCCTACAATTGCAAGAATCGCGGCGATAATTGCCCAGATTCCTACTCCTGCTAAGGTGTCGGTCGAGCTTCCATAGCCGCTGTAACTGTTTATTAGTTTGTATGCCTCATAATCAGACATAATAACACTCCTTTAGTTATATTACCTTAATTTTAGCATAATTAATTAAAAAATGTAAAGAATTTTATTATAATATTAACAAGATGAATAGAGTGCCATTAGCAGAGAGAATGAGACCAACAAAATTGTCGGAAGTTTTAGGCCAAGACGAGATTATTGGTGAAGGGAAAATATTAACTGAGATTGTAAAAAAAGGAGAACCAGTTAATCTGATTTTTTGGGGGCCGCCGGGAACAGGAAAGACGACGCTCGCGCGTATTTTGGCGCATGAGTTTAACGCGGATTTTGTGGAGATTTCAGCAGTGACGGCGGGAAAGAAGAATGTTGAAGAAGTGGTTGAGAGGGCGAAGTTAAATTGGAATTTAAAAGTTAGAACAGTATTATTCGTAGATGAAATCCATCGTTTTAATAAAGCACAACAAGATGCATTTTTGCCACATGTTGAATCGGGATTAATTATACTAATTGGTGCGACGACGGAAAATCCGTCTTTTGAAGTGATTTCGCCGCTTTTGTCGCGGTCAAGGGTAGTTGTAGTTGCACCGCTATCAAAAGAGGCAGTTTTAGAAGTCTTAAAACGAGCGGTTAAAGCCGAAAAGGCGACAAAACGAGTTTCAAAGAAGGCTTTAGACTATATTGCGGAGCTATCGGGCGGGGATGCAAGGAGTGCTTTGGGGGATTTAGAGCTAGCTTTATCGCTTGCGGAAAAAGTTGATGAGAAAGTTGTAGTTGAGGCGGCGGGAAGAAAAGTACCTGGGTATGACAAAAAAGGTGACAATCATTATGATACGATTTCGGCGTTTATTAAATCAATGCGGGGTTCGGATACAGACGCGGCACTCTATTATTTAGCTAGAATGGTTCAGGCAGGTGAAGATCCGAAGTTTATTGCGAGAAGGATGGTGATATTTGCTTCGGAGGATATTGGACTGGCGGGGAATGGGGCGCTTAGTTTAGCTACCGCGTGTTTTCAGGCGGTGGAGCGAGTTGGGATGCCGGAATCAGGATTGATATTGGCACATACTTGTATTGCGTTGTCGAAGTCGAAGAAGAATCGTGATTCGGCGGACGCATGGTTTAAAGCGATGGATATCGCGAGGAATACAATGGGTGAACCAGTACCGATTTGGCTCCGTAATGCGCCGACTAAGCTAATGAAAGACTTAGGTTATGGTAAGGGTCAAAAATGGGAGTCGGGTTTTCATCTTGATAAAAACTATTTGCCGGATAAGATAAAAGACGAAAAGATTTTTAGATCAACTCTCTAAGCCGGCTTTAAAGAAGAGAAGAACTTCGTTCCAGTCACTATTCGGGCTAAAGCCGGAAGTAGTGAATTTATTAAATTTAAAGTAAGGCATGCCCTTGGCGAGTTTGTAGGTTTTTTCGGCGTTTTCGATGATTTCATCGAGCGTTTCGTCGTTATTGACACAGTTCTCAAAGGTCTCGCCGAGGCCGATTTTTTTACCGAAATTAATCCAATAAGATTTATCTTTAGCGTTTAAGACTGAGAAGGCGCTCTTTCCGTTGTCTCTAAAGTAGTCTTTCCAGATTGTCAAAATAGCAATTTTATAATAATCCCAGAATTTTCCTTCATTTCTAGCACAATAAGCTGCTTCGGCGGAATAGCGGGAATTAATAGTACGAGCTTCGCCAAATTCGTAAAGATAATCTGATAAACGAACTTCAAGTAAGATGTCGTTTTCTTCGATGTATTTTTCGAATTTTTCTTCATTTTCAAAAAGGGCATTCTCGAAAGAAACACAATATGGGCACATAATATCGGAATAGACGATAAAGTAGTTTTTTGCGTCCATGTTTCCGACCGTCATCGCGGGGTCCCAGACTTTTTCGGAGTTTTTCGGTTCAACTTTACTCGCAATCATTGCAAAACCGAGGATGATGATAATTGCGATAAAGGCGACGATACTAAAAGCGCGTTTAATGACGCTGGATTTTGTAAGATTGTCGGTATTTTTAGTGTTTTCTTCCATGAGTTTCCTTCTTAGCTTTCTTTGCGAGATATTTTTCATTAATGATTATAACATAGGTTTCGAGACCGAGACGTTTTAGGGACAGAATCGCGATAATGATTGCGAGCCAAGTAACAATAGTGGATACAGTTCCGGCGATTGCTAGGCCACCAGTAGAAAAGAGGGCACCAAGTAAGGGAGTTAAGAGTGTGGTCCCGCAAGTTGGGCAGCCAGCGCCGAGAGCGATTAACCCAGTAATAATGCCAGCCTTTTCAAGGTTAGCGGCGTTTTGTTCGCGCTTTTTCTTCCAAAGGACAACGATGAGGCCGATTAAGGTGCCCTGAAGAAGAGAGACAAAGAAAATCGGGAGCCATTCGAGAAATGGATGATGAAATCCGAAAATACCAAGAAAGCTTTCTCCGAGAATTGTTAGGCTATTCGGGAAACCAAGCGCAAATATGAGATTAAAGCGGGAAGTTCCGCCAGAAAGTAAATTTAATAAGAGCCCGAAAAATAAAAAACTAATAGTAAAGCCTATCCAAAAACGTTTTTCTTTAGTCGCGAGTAAAATTCCTTTACCTGCTAAAGTAAAATCGTCTAGCCATTTCCTCCAATTCATAACATAAGTATAATCACATGTTTTTTGTTTGTCAAGCAATGTTTGTTCGGTTTTTTAGGCTTCTTCTCTGTTATTTCGGATAATTATGATTAATTATTAAAACATAAAGATTTTTAAAAAACAAGGTTGACAAGCATTCTGGCTATGCTAAAATAAGATTGTAATTTGGACTGACCGAACGTTGAGAGAAGTCTAAGTTATAAAGCGGGTGGAGAGTGTAGAGTTGCTTTGGCTGGATGATTTGGTACCCCCACCTAGGAATTAGTTAATAAAGACCCATTTAAGGGTTTTTATTTTTTATCTAGCTTAAGTGTGTTATAATGATTTTATGAAACTTCTTCGAAGATTCGATAAGGTTCTTGTGCTCGCGTTTTTGACGATTATTGTTTTCTCTTTTGTATTCTTTGCGAAGAATAATTCCTCGGTTACTTTTGCGGATACTGGCGAGAATGTTGCAGTGAATGAGACGACTAATTATGTTACTTTTTTTGATGATGGAAAGAAGTTGACGATTAGGACGAATGCAAAGACTGTTGGCGATGCAATTGAGGCGACAGATATTATTATTAATGATGGTGATAAAATTGAGCCGAGCTTAGATTCGGAAATTAATGCAGATAATTTTTTCATTAATATTTATCGATCGAGACCGGTGATTGTTAAAGATGGTTTGAACGATAAATACGTAATGACGGCAAGTTATAATCCGAAAGAGATTTTCAGAGAGGCTGGGATTACGGTCTATGATGGAGATGAGATAAAACCGATTTCCAATACAGCGTTTCTAGAAGCTGGTGTAGCGACGGTTTACGAGATTAAAAGAAATGGCGGGCGAGAAGTAACTATCGAAGAAGAAATACCATTTGCTGAGGAGACAGTGAGAGATTTTAATCTTTCTACCGGGAGTTCTGAAGTGAGGCAGCTAGGCGAGGTTGGGATGAAACAAACTACTTATTTAGTGCAGTATGTTGATAGTGAAGAGGTCTCAAGAGAAGTTATTTCGGAGGTTGTCGTAAGAGCGCCAGTCGCGCGAGTTGTGGCAATTGGAGCGAAGAAATCGATTCCGCCGGAAGCAAGTGTATGTGCGGGATGGGCGAGAGAAGCTGGAGTGAGTGAAGATGACTTGTCGGCGGCGATTGATTTAATTTATCGAGAAAGCGGTTGTCGAGTGGATGCGAGAAACTATAATTCGGGGGCATACGGAATTCCGCAGGCCTTGCCTGGTTCGAAGATGGCGTCGGTAGGGGCGGATTGGGAAACTAATCCGGTGACGCAAATTCGTTGGATGGCGGGATATGTAACGGGTAGATATGGGGGATGGAAACAGGCGATTGAATTCTGGTATGCGCATGGTTGGTATTAAATGAAGAATAATAAAGCATTAGGACAGCATTGGCTTTATAATCGGGAGATTTTGAACGAGATTGCGGAGAAAGCGAGCGGGAAGGGAGGCGAAGGGAACGCGTACGATTTTGCCGAAAAAACAGAGGTAGAGACGTGTTTAGAGATTGGGCCGGGGCTAGGGACTTTGACGTCTAGTTTATTAAAACAGTTTAAGAAGGTGGTAGCGGTTGAATTTGATGAAAACTTAGCGAAAAACCTACCGAAGTCGTTTCCGGGGAAGGATTTAGAGGTCGTAAATGAGGACGTTTTGAAGTTTGATTTTTCGAGAATAAAGGAGCCATATGTGGTGGCTGGGAATATTCCATATTATATTACGAGTCCGATTATAGAGAAGGTATTAACGGTTTCGAATTTACCGAAGCGAGTAGTACTTTTAATTCAGAAAGAAGTGGCGGAGCGGATTTTGGATGAGAAGGAATCGGTTTTGTCGCTTCTAGTAAAAAATCGAGCAAAGGTTTTTTCAGGGCCTGTTGTCTTAAAAGAGGAGTTTACGCCGCCGCCAAAGGTTGATAGTCAAGTGATTATTCTAGAACCGAAAGAACCGGAAGTTTCGGAAGAGGTTTTTAGTCTTATTCAAAAAGGGTTTTTAGCGCCAAGAAAGAAACTAATTTCGAATTTGAAAAATATGTGGTCTAAAGAGCAACTAGAAAAGGCATTTTCGGAGTTAAAAATTGATTTAAACGCGCGTCCGGCGGAATTACATCTATTGGATTGGCAAAATTTGTACCAGAAGTTACAAAATAAAACATGATATAATATAGGCGGTAGGCAAGTACATTTAGATTTTGCGAGTTAGGAGGGGGACTAATGTCTAAAAAAGAGAAGAAGTATGTTTTTGTGCCGGTTTCTTTGTTTACGACTTTGATTGAAGGGGCCGAGTCATACGGAAAAAAGTTGAGACTGCCGCTTTCTGAGAATGAGTTTTTGAAGGGCTATTCAATCTCGACGGATTACAACGCGACAATATTACCTTATAAAGACTACGGGAATGAAGTCCCGAGTATTTGTTTGGTAATTAAGTCGGTGACTGATTCGAAAACGCTGAGAGTGAGCACGAAGGTTTCAGTGGTGGCCCAGAAGGTAGCTTCGATTGGGTATTTTCCGATTATTTACGGCGCGAAAAGGTTTTTTGATCAAGACAGCTGTGGCGATGAGACTAGAGAGCGTCTGATTGGCGAGATGAAGGATGGAATTTTCGGGGATTTCTTCTATTGCTATTTGGAGATGGGTGATGAGCCTTCGCTCTCTATTGGGAAAAGGATGGCAAGTGAACTGCTTAGAATCGAGGGCTATGACTATTTGATTCCTAAAAAAGATGCTCCTGGAGGAGACATGTTGAAGTGGGATAGGATTAATAAGTCTTGTTCTATTTGGTCGAGAGGACATTTGGATGGCTATCAGGATAGCTCCCGTCACGGAGCTCATTACGGCGACGAGCTGTAACTCGCTAAAAGGGCGCTTTAGCGGCGCCCTATTTTTGTGGTATAATTATCCCTATGGACGCAAATACAATTCGAAAAAAATTTTTAGATTTTCAAGTTAAAAATGGACATAAAGTGATTCAGCCGGCGCCGTTAGTATTAGAGGGTGATCCGACGACTTTGTTTACTGGTTCAGGGATGCAACCTTTGTTGCCGTTTTTATTAGGTAAGGAACATCCGCTCGGGACGAGACTCTGCGATTCGCAGCCGTCGATGAGGCTTCAGGATATTGAGGATGTCGGAGACCCGCGACATACGACGGTTTTCGAGATGCTCGGGAACTGGTCGTTAGGAGATTATTTTAAAGAAGAACAGATTCGGAATTTCTTTAAGTTTTTGACTGAAGAAGTTGGTTTAGACCCGGAGAAGATTTATGTAACTTGTTTTATTGGTAATGAGAAATACGGGATTCCGAAGGATACGGAAGCGGCGGAGATTTGGCAGAAAGTGTTTTCTGAGGCTGGGATTGAGGCAAAGATTGCGGAAATTGGAACGGCGGAGAATGGTGATAAGCGCGGGATAAAGCCTGGCGAGAGGATTTTCTTTTATGATGACCATGAAAACTGGTGGAGTCGCGGAGGCGGGTGTGAATCGACGCCGATTGGGGACCCGTGTGGACCAGATTCGGAAGTGTTTTATGACTTCGGAGATGATAAACAAGATGTCGAGAAATACGGTTTGGCGCATCCGGCTTCAGATGGGGCGAGATTTATGGAAATTGGGAACTCGGTCTTTATGCAATATAAGAGGAATGAGGATGGAACTTTCTCGGAGCTTAAGAAAAAGAATGTTGACTTTGGCGCTGGGTTAGAGCGTATTACGGCGGCTTCGATTGGGTCGTTTGACGTCTTTAAGATTTCTCTCATGAAGCCGATTATTGACAAGCTCGAAGAGATTTCGGGGAAGTCGTATGATAATAATACGGATGAGATGAGAGTGATTGCGGACCACATTCGTGGAGCGTATCTACTTGCGGCGGAAGGGTTGGTGCCGTCTAATAAGACTCAAGGGTATGCAATGAGAAGACTGCTTCGTCGGGCGATTTTACGAGCATTAGATCTCGGAATTTCAGATAATTTTCTAGCGGAAATCGTACCGATTGTGGCGGATAATTATAAAGAACTACCGGATTCGATTTTGACGCATCGTGAAAGCGCTTTAGAGGTGATGCTTCATGAGGAAAATGCGTTTAGAAAGACTTTGAATAAGGGTTTGAAGGAGTTACGAAAATTAACGAACAATCAGAAAATTATTGATGGTAAAGATATCTTTAAATTACAGGATACTTATGGATTTCCGTTTGAATTATCGGTTGAGGAGTGTTACCGCGAGGGAATTGAGCTTTCGGAAGGATATCGTACTGAGTTCGAAGAAGCATTAAAAGAGCAGCGCGAGCGAAGTCAAACGGCGTCTAAAGGAATGTTTAAGGGTGGACTCGAAGACCATGGCGAGACGACGGTTAAGTATCATACGGCGACGCATTTATTACTCGCGGCTTTACAAAAGTTAGTCGCGCCGGACATTTGTCAGAGAGGTTCGAATATTACCGCGGAACGCGTGAGGTTCGACTTTAATTTAGATCATAAAATGACTCCAGAAGAGATTTCAAAGGTTGAGGCGCAGGTCAATGAGTGGATTGAAGCGGATCTTCCGGTTGTGTTTGATGAATATGATAAGAAATATGCGCGAGAAACTTTAAAGGCACATGGTGAGTTCTGGGATAAGTATCCGGAGAAGTTGAAAGTTTATACGATTGGCGATTTCGATAATCCGGTTTCTAGAGAAGTTTGTGGCGGGCCACATGTCGAACATACGGGAGTAATTGGAAAGTTTAAGATTAAGAAGGAAGAATCGTCTTC
>JAGCNM010000001.1 GCA_017645955.1 Candidatus Saccharimonadota bacterium | reverse complement strand
ATGACGCTTTTTTACATAATCTAAATCAATCCCGCCAATAATAATCTTCCCTGAATCCGGATTCTCTTCCTTCGTAATCATCTTCATTAAAGTCGATTTACCCGCACCAGATTTACCCACTAAAAAGACAAATTCATTCGGTTCGATATGCAAAGAAACCGAATCAAGCGCCGGAGATGAATCTCCGGGATACTGTTTCGTAACCGAATCAAATAAAATCATACCTTCATTATAGCATAAGCTTTAGAAAGCGCAAATTATTTAGAGATACTCTCAATCCTAAAGGAAATATTCTTCGTGTCTTGGCCCTCAGCTTGATAAATCGAAAGCGGATGAATAATTGCATCTGGATATTTTTCCTCGACCTCAGCCAAAGTTTCATCATAAGTCTTCGAAGTAGTAACTGTTAAATCTTCGTACTTACGCTTTCCGAATCTTAATATTTTAGTCTTTCCATACTTTTCTAATACAATATCTAAATTAATTTCAAAACCAGCTAAATATTTCGCGAGTTTAAAATCATTCCTCACTGAATTCTTAAACTCTCCGACGACACCAACTAAAACCTCCGGATCATCACGTAGCCGTATTTCAGCAGCGCGTTTTGTCTCAAAAGGTTTAGAAATTACTTCATTATTCTTTAAAGGAGAAAATGTAACTGCGATATTAAATTCATCAAATAGCTTCTTAACATACTTTTTTGCCTTATAAAATGCCGTCTCGTCATTCTTTCTTTCTGCAACAATAAATCCTAATTCATTTCTTTCAACTGGAACCTTTTCGTCATTTAGACCCCAAGCCTTCTGATAGACCTTATTCATTTCGAAAATCGCAAACTCATCTACCGGCAACTTCTCATTAATATAAGTCTTATCGAGTAAACTAGGAATTAAACTTTGTCTAACTAGTTGTAAATCCGGCGAAATCGAATTAACGATTTTATAAGAATTCCTAATATCAAGATCAGCTTTTTCTAATAACCTTTCGCTCACAAAACTATAAGTTAAAACTTCGTTCGCACCTAAAGAAGCAAGTTCATTACGAATCATTCTCTTAATTTCAAACAATTTATTCTTCTCTGCAGAAAGATGCAAAGGTAAAGTCGGAATAATATTATCGTAACCTAAGAGTCGACCGACTTCTTCAATAATATCTTCCATAATATGAATATCCGTTCGCCACTTCGGCGCCGTGACTACTAAACTATCGCCATCTTGATCAACCTTAAATCCAACATTCTTTAGCGTTCTCGCTATCAACTCATCATTATAACTTGTCCCGAGTAAAGCATTTATTTCAACTGTTGTAATTTTTACAACAATATCCTTTTCAGGATTCGGATATTCATCAGCTAAACTTGTAACCTCAAATCCATCACTAAGCATTCCAGCACAAGACAACGCAACGTCTAAAGTTTGATATGGCGGTTGCCCTTTCGTAAAGCGTGTAATCGCTTCCGTAAATATTCCATGCGACATTTGAGTCTTACGTAAATTGTATAAACTAAATGTCGCAGATTCGAGGATAATATTTTTTGTATCTTCAGTAATCTCAGTCGACTTACCACCCATCGCCCCAGCCAACGCAACCGGCACATCATTAGATGTAATCACGATATCGTTTTCATTTAGTTCAATTTCCGTATCGTCAAGTAAAGTTAACTTCTCACCATTCTTTGCTAAACGAACTTTAATTATCGGGGTTTCACTTTTTCCGACTGCAATAAACTTATCATAATCAAAAGCATGTAACGGTTGTCCAGTTAGAAGCATTAAATAATTAGTTGCATCAACAATTGGACTAATCGGCTTCATCCCCGACTTACTTAAAATAGTATCTTGCCAGGTCAAATATTTCTTTTTTAATTCCCCATGCTTCTCAAGCACCACCGCCGTGTATCTTTGACAAATATCAGAACCATTTTCTTTTGTGAGTATAATTTTAAGATTTGAATTAGAAAAATCTATATTCTTGACGACACCGAGAGGTTCGCCCGTAGGGCGGTTCTCTCGGCTGTCCAAAGTATGAGATTTTTCTAATTCAAGTCCACGAACAAAAGGAAATGGTTCTGATATTTCCAGAATACCGTGGACTTCTCTAGAAAACCCAATTATCCCAAAGCAATCCGGCCTATGTGTTAACGATTTATTTTCAATTTCAAGAATTAAATCATTTAATTCAAATATATCCGCAAGTAAATCTCCCGGCTTCGCCATTTCCGGATCAATTTCAACAATCCCCGAATGGTCATCACCAAAATCTAGTTCATCCGCACCAGCCAACATACCATTCGATTCGTACTTCCCAAGCATCTTACGTTTACCAATCACAAACGGCGCATCTTCGTTTACTGACGCCGGTACAATCGCTCCCGGTTTAATCCACGCCGCAAGCATCCCTTCCCTAACATTTGGTGCTCCGCAAACTACTTGAATCGATTCAGCTCCACCATCATTAACCTGACATAAGGTGAGATGCGTTTCCGGAATTTTCTCAGCCTTCTCAACTTTCACAACATAGATATTGTCATATTTATGCGTTTCATCAATTACGCCTTCGACTTCAACTAATCTAGCACCAATTAAACGTATCAAATCTTCATTCGAGACTTCCGCCGGAATTGTTACATATTTTTTAAGCCAGTTTAAACTAATCTTCATTTTAAAACTCCCTCAAGAAATTTAAATTGCCCGATTCAAAATCGCGTACATCATTTAACCCATAACGCAGCATTACTAGTCGATCAATCCCGCCTCCCCACGCAAAACCGTGATACTTAGTCGGGTCAATTCCCGCCATTTTTAACACATTCGGATGAATCATTCCGCAACCTAACATTTCAAGGAAGTCACCTTTCTTCCCGCCTAACGTTTTAGGTTTTTCGATCAAGAACTCAAGACTCGGTTCCGTAAACGGGAAATAACCAGGCTGCGTTCGAATGTTTAATTTCTGTTCATAATACTTCTCGAAAAATTCTCGTAATATCCCTAACATATCACCCATCGTACAAGTTTCCGAAACATAAACTCCCTCACACTGATAGAACGTGTGCTCGTGCGTCGCATCGACGTCTTCGTTTCTAAATACTCTCCCTGGCACAACAACCGCAATCGCCTTCCCCTCATCAAGTCGTGATTTATAAGCTTTTAAAACTCGGTGTTGCATAGTCGAAGTATGTGCCGGCGGGATTAAACCCTCTTCGGTTCGAAAAGTATCATATCCATCTCGCGCCGGATGTTCCTTCGCAAAATTCAACGAATCAAACATATGGTATTCATCATCAAGCTGTCTAGATTCAACTACATCAAATCCCATCATTTGGTAAATATCCACAACGCGATCAAGCTCAGTCATTAAAGGATGTTTAGAGCCCATTTCAACCGAATAAAACTCTGGCAACTTTTCATTCACTCCAGACCACGCCGTAACATCAATCGGTTCAACTTCCGTGTCAAGCATTTTTCGTTCAGCATCAGCAATCTCAGCTAAAACCGCTTCTCGCTCCGCGTTAATCTTTTTTCCAAATTCCGCTCTCTCGTCTACTGGTAACTCTCGAATCTTTCCAGCACGAACATTAATATCCTTTAATTTAGCTTTTAGTTTCTCTAGCACATCCATGCAGTCTATTATACCGCAAAACTACGATTTCGTATATCTGCAAAACTGATTTGATTAAGTAATATAAAGTAACTATTAGCCAGTTTATTATCATTATCAAACTTTAAATCGCTCTTTATCTTCACCGCTGGAGCGCCAAAAGCATATCTTTCTTCCGGATGATAAGTATCTAAATACTGATAATATTCCATTAGAGCTAAAGTATCTTCAACTTTTTCTTTAGTCATCCCCGCAAATCTTGCGATTGTTCCCTCAAATGTATTATCTAACGGATTCTCCTTGTAGTAATCCTCTAGATATGCCGTAATTACTGACTTAAACCCAGGGTTAGTGTTTTCAAGTAACCGCTCATTTTCTGCAAATCTCGCAAAGTATTGATTCTCTTCCCAATACATGTTTTCTTCTGAAGCAACACAAGCCTCACCGGTTACCCATTTATATTTACTTGCATCCTTAATCGAATTAACAATACTTTGTACATCACTTAGAACCGGAACGAAACCTATTATTTTTGATACTGTTCCTTTCGCTTCGGTTTCAGCAATCGCAGCGTCCCTTACGCCATACTGCGAAGTCCTCTGTCCGCAATAAGTAACATATTTCGACAAATTCGAACCTTTTTTAATCGTATATCCATCAGCTTCAAAATTACTCGGATCAATACCTGCTTTAATATTAAGAATACCCGGATCCGAACGATCGATCTTTAAGTCAACTGTATCTTTATCGGTAATAATATATGGATTACAAAATGCATCACCAACCGCACCCACGGATTCTAGTAGTGGACATTCGCCCTTCGAAGTTAACTCCTCGTTTATCCCAACCGCATTAGCCGTCGGCATCAACGAAGCAATCGAAGACGTCGTGATGCTTGAAGTATTTTTAACAACCGACATTATCCCGCTACTCGAATAAGCAAACGGCAACAACTGATAAGCTAAACTACCGAAGAACGTATAAGGCGAAGATACGTCAAAAGGACTTCTTCTCGTACGCTGATATCTAGCTTCTTCCGCAATCACACTATTCCTTTCATTGAGGTACGCTAGAACCTTCTTCTCGTCGCCCGGACTTTGACCGCCAGAGGTACCATTACCGCCAAGATACTTATTCGCGCCAGATATCAACGCATTACCTAAATCTTCACCAAACCACTCGGTCGCCGCGTCCTTAATTAAAACATTTGCTACTTTCTTCGCGATGATTGGAATCGCGATATAGAATGCCGCTGTGAAAGCAAGTTTCACTGCAGCCTTAATAACTGTCTTTGCCGTTATTTGCGCAAGTTTAATCCCTTGCCCAAATAACGGTATAAACGAAATAACTGTAATCGCAAGATTAACTCCAGCCGTCGCGATTCGGACATACCCACAAGCTTCAAAAACCTTTGCTGTTAATTTAACATTACCAGTAAAAGTACTAATATTTTGCATGAGGGTCTCAATATTTACATTCTGCACACTTGCATCGCTCGGATTAATCTTAGCGTTCGAAAACAAATTCGCCATCCCAGCCGATTCCATTGCAGTTTTATTAGCAACAACCCTCGTTTTTACACCACCCATCGTATCCTCTGTAGCTGTCCCATCAGCTTCCGTCTCTATTGTATCAGCTTTCGTTGTTAAATTATTATTATAAGTATGAATTGGGCTCTCGCTCCCATCCCCGGCCTTCACTTTGTCCACCGCCTCAAGATACCCAGAAACTAAATTCAAAAACTGAAGGCTTTGGTAAGCCGAGACAACGGTGTAAATCGACATTAGCCCCTCGACTATCGCACAAATCGCATCCGCACCGTCCGCCACTGCACCCGCCGCCTTCACTGCCTTACTGTTTAGGATGTCATTAAGCCGCGATTCTGTTACGTTATTAGCTGCCGAATCCATATTATTAGATTGGATAATATACCTCTTCTCTTTCGTTCCGTCGGGAAGCTCTATATCTTCAGTCCTTACATTTGTCACTGTCATATTTGTTCCATCTTTTCTAACATAGCTATCACCAACTTCCATAGTCGAAGCAGTTATTCTATTGCCATCCGCATCATATACTTCCGCAGTCCCATCGATTACTTCAGAAGCTTCAAAATCATAAGTTTGTTTTTTTATCGCGCTTGATGCTGTTTTACGAAAATCTTCCGTCATCTCACCGATTGATCTAGCTATATACCTTACCCAACGATTTCGTCTCGTAGACAGTTTAATCTCGGTGATATCAGACATTATCTTATCAAACCATCCGCTACTTCCGCCCCTCCACGCTTTTGAAGCTGCAGTATATGCGTCTTTAAATTCTAAATTCTGTAGGGCTTTTTTTGCTGAAATCGGCGCCTCAACGTCTAACCCACTAGCAGACCTTATTCTACCCTGCAGACCAGGTTGATTAATAAAATCGCTCCCGATTATCGGGTAATACCTTTTATCGTCTTCAAAAATAATAGTCATAATTGGTCTAGAACCACCACCAACATCTTCAATAACGACCATACCCTGTTTTTCTAGCTCTTTTACTTGATATGGCGAAAAGGCTAGTAAATTATCTGTCTCGCCCTGCCTTAAATTTTGTTCGCGAACGCCACTATTCAATTGCGAATCAAGCCAACTATCGCTCACTATCGTCGAAGAAACGCCAATCGAATTAAACTTTTGGATAATCATTTCCTGAATCGCAATCGGCATTAGAGTTTGTGAACCCATCATTAATCCGCCCCCAACAACGATTAAACCAAAAATCGCCCAAACTGGCCCGCTTTTTATAATACGAGACCTTAAGCTCTTCTTTTGTTCGCCGCCAGATTTTTTTCCATTACCAGAATAAAACCCGCCAGCATCTTCTTCGTTCGAACGCACACCCTTTAAACTATCCTCTGCTTTATTTAATGCTGAACTCTCAGCAGCCTTCTCCGCTGATCTTAAATCATTTCCAGCACCATTCTTATCATCAGCTTCACCTTTTCCGCCAAATAACCCTTTCAAAAAACTAGGCCTAATTTCATCCTTTCCAGATTGCATATTGCGATAAGGGTCGTTTTTTCTTTTGCCACCATCCATATATATATAGTATAATACTTATGCTAAAAAAGCTACAACAATCTAAAAAGTAAAAATCGAAATTAACGACAGTAACGCTAAGGCAATCAAAACAATCCAAATCCAAGAAAACCTACTAGTTTTCTTATAATCCTCCATATATTCCGAATCATCAACATAGTCCGGAGTCTCACCGTCAACTACTCCAACACTCTCAACCATTTTCGCGCGAAGATCCGCATCAATCCTTCGCGACAAATCATCATTATTAATATTTTCTTTATTTACAATTACACCCATTTTTTTTCCTAAATAAATTATTATTTTCCTTTATTATATCATGAAACTATGCTATAATAAGATTAATAAAAAATTTAAGGAGGTCTAAAATGGCGACTAAAAAGTCGAAATCGTCGAAGAAACCAACAAAGGTTAATACGACAAAACCTAAATCTGCCGCGAAGACTGCAAAAAAACCAGAACTCGAGGCTCCTAAAACAGAAAAGGTGGAGAAAACAGAAGTGAAAAAATCTTGCTTTAAAGGTTTTTTTGCACGCAAATATGAAGAAAAAGAGAGTATCCTTACTGTCTTTAAGAATCCTAAGTTCTACGGCGCTTTGCTCGGAGAAGTCTTTGGTACAATGCTAATCGCATTACTAATCTTCTCACTCTGGCCAATCGGTTTAGCTTGGGGACAATATTCTAATGCAAACATCGCAATCTACGCCTTAGCCGTTATTGCCATTATTGCATCAGTCTATGCACTCTCCGGCGCTTGCCTTAATCCACTCGTAACTGTCGGTATGATGTCAACAAGGCGAATGTCTGTTATCCGCGGCATTATGTATATCATCGCGGAAATTATCGGGGCCTGGTTTGGTTGGCTCGTTATTAACGCCTTCCATCTCGCCGGTGGCGAAACCGCAATGGATGCCCCAGCAATGGCAGCAATCGGAGAAAATGGTTTCTGGATTGTTACAATGGTCGAATTAGTCGGCGCAATCATCATTGGATTCTTCTTTGCGCGTGCGCTAAACTTCAAACGAAGTGTCTTCACTTTCGCAGCGGTTGCAACCGGTGGCATCTTGCTTGCCTATATTGTTGGCTTCATCGTTTCGGCAGCCTACCTTGGATTAAATAATAACTTCGTTATGAATCCTTCAGTTGCATTGATGCTCCAAATCTTCCCAACCCAAGGCGAAGGATTTGGTGAAATCCTTGGCGGCATCTGCCAAGCCCTTTCAATCTATGCAATCTTCCCAATGATCGGTGGCGTAGTTGGTTTCTACCTTTCCGACTTCATTGGTCGCTTAGCTGACGAGAAATAGCTAGATAAAAAAATAACCCCACTCGGGGTTATTTTTTTTTATTGCTTAGGGAATAGTGGTGTCTTCGGCGGATTAACTGAACTCGTAAAAATCTCTGAAATCTTCTCGCTTGTTAAAGGAATAAACGGACTAAGCATACTGCTCACTAATAATAATTCTGAAGCAATGCTATTTAGACACGCATTTAGTTCATCCAACTTGCCATTCTTTGCAAACTCCCAAGGCTTTTCTTCATCAATTTTTTTGTTTAAAGCCTGGATCTTTTCCCACGCTAAATCAAAAGCTTTCGAAAATTCAAAGCCGTCCATCAACTTCCTAAAATCTTCCGGCAACTCAAGTTTATCTTGTTTTTTTAACTCAATTTTGTTTTTCGCAATCAAAGTCGCAAGTCGTTGTACTAAATTGCCTAAATCATTCGCAAGCTCATTATTATAGGCATTTTCAAACTTTTCCCATGTGAAATCCGAGTCAGCAAAAGTATCAACATGTCGTAAAAAGTAATAACGAAAAGCGTCAATCCCATGTTTATCAATCACTTCAACCGGATCAACTACATTACCAATCGACTTACTCATTTTTTGTCCATCGACCAAAATCATTCCATGCGAAGAAATCGTTTTCGGAAGAGGGAGCCCCAACCCAATTAACATCGCCGGCCAGATAATTGCATGAAATCTTAAAATATCTTTCCCGACAAACTGTACAGTAGCTGGCCACCAATCCGAAATATCTTTCTCGGGATATCCAAGAATCGTAATATAGTTTGAGAGCGCATCAATCCAAACATACATTACTTGAGAGTCGTCATCTGGAACTGGAACTCCCCAAGTTAACTGCTCTTTCGGTCTCGAAATCGAAACATCTGGCGAATCTTCAATTAACTTTAATATTTCTTTCTTCCTAAAATCTGGTAAAATCAATAGTTCATCAGAAGAAATCGCCTTCACGATTTGGTCTTTAAAATCCGAAATACGAAAATAGTAGTTCTCTTCTTCTAGTTTTTCATAGGGTTTTTGATGATCTGGACAAACCCCATGGTTTTCTTCATACTCTTTGTCAGTTATAAATCTCTCACAACCAGTACAATACCACCCTTCATACTTTGCCTTATAAATATAAGGCTCCAACTTTTTCCAGATTTCCTGACAAAGATGTTCGTGTTCTAAGTCCGTCGTGCGGATAAAATCTGTATAAGAAACATTTAATTTCGCAATAAAATCTTTAAACTTTTCTGAGTTTTCCGCTACATAATCTTCAACACTAACACCTAAATCCTCTGCTTTCTTAAAAATCTTACCGCCATGTTCATCAGTTCCAACCTGGAACTTCACCTCATCACCAATCAAACGATGATATCTAGCGCAAACATCAGCCAAGCAATAGTCCATCGCATGCCCAACATGCGGACTACCATTTACGTACGGTATAGCCGTAGTAATATATATTTTATTCATAAAAATATTTTATAATAAATCGCAAGTAAAGGCAAGGTCTTCGTAGTTCTCTTTAATCGAATCGAGGTCTAAAACCAACTTTTTATCTTCATCAACCGGAAGATAGTATTCTTCTTTTCCGGTTTTACTTGTCAAATCATCAACTAAAGCCTCCGACGACTCTTCTTCAGTCGGCTCATCACCAGTTTCCTCGGCATCAGTGTATAATACCGTTTTTACCAAATTAATTTTTGAAAGCTCACCTTCTTCATCAAACTGAGCATTGATTGCTACCTCGCCAGAAACGGATTGCGTATACGAAGCCAACTCGGTTGTCGTCATTTCACGAACGCAACTAAGCGTCTCGGTACTTTCCGACTCTTCTTCTTCCGGTTCTTCACTTGTCGAACCATTATCCGCTGCCGGAGTTGGCGCACTAGAATTACCACCGGTAAGTTGCATGATTAAAATCACTACAAGCACCACTACAATCACCGCTACTACGCCAATCAAAATATAAAGTGTCTTCTTATCCATCGGTTTTTTAGCTGGATTCATAGCACCACCTTGAGCAGCGTTCGGATCAACTGCTGGATCATTGAATGAAACATTCTGTGGTCGTTCTTTCGGAATATTATCGAATGGATTTTCGCCCATCGGAACCTCGGCAGGAGCCGCATCGCCCGCAGGACCTGAAACCGCTGAACCAATCGAACCCGGAACTGGACCCGCCGCTTTCATCGGCGCCTTCAATTCCTCTTCAATCGGGTCAGGCGCTTTGGCCGGTTCAGGCGTCATTATTGGATCTGTTGGCGGAATTTCAACCGACTCAGGCTGAAAAACCGGATTTGTCGGAATCGCACTCTTCACGCCAGGCTTAATGACAGGATTAACTGGCGTAGGTGTTGTAACTGGACCAGGCACAACTGGCGGAGGGGTTGGATTTGGTATCGGATTAGAAACTGGCTCTGCACCTGGTTCCGGCACCGGAGCTGGTGTCGACGGAGTAGGAGCTGGGCCTGGCGCCGGAGTTGGCGCTGGGTTTGGAGTTGGATTTGGTGTTGGGTTATTAAGTGGATCCATTATATATTCCTTGTTAATTATTAATAATCATACTTATGCTTTTATTATAACACACTTTTTTCTATCGGCCGCCAAATCCCCCTCCCCCGCCTCCTCCGCCGGAGAATCCCCCGCCTCCTCCACCGGAAAAGCCCGACGACGAACCGCCACCCGAACTAGACATTGTTGACGACGTAGTTGCAATTGAAGCTGCATTTCTTAAACTTCGCGATATTTCCGAAATTGCAATCCCATTTAATAGGTAGTCCGGCTCTTCAATATCTTCAACCTGGCAGTATTCTTTCATTTCATTCATCCAACTTTCTTCTAATCCGAAAACCGCAGCATATGGTAATAGCTTTTCGTAAAGTTTTACAATTCCCTCCGCCGAAGTATCAGCTCCCTCAACACTTTGTAACATTTTCATTCTATCCGCTTCCGCCATTTCAATATATAATCTTAGCCCATCCATATATCGCGAGGCTTCTAAACCCTTATTTGTATGATTAGAGTATTTCTTAACCAAACTATTAAGAATCATCCATACTAATGATGTAGCAAAAATCATTATAGGTACAGCTAAGAAAAATCCAACTTCAAAAACCATAATTTTGCCATATGTCTCTTCTAAGCCAAACAAAACAGTCACAGACCCAACTAAAAAGGTGCTCATTGGAAAGACTAAGAACGCCATCGCAATAATATTTGCTATCATTGTAGACGCCGCATCGCCACCACTCTTACTAAAACCAAAACTATATTTACTTTCAACTAAACCATCATCTTTTAAGTCCTTAGTAATCTTAGTTTCCATTGTCTTTCTTAAAGAAATCAAACTACTTTTTGCCGAACGGCGTTTAAGCAGAATCTCCGACCCGACTACTGGCTCCTCGCCATCATTAAGAATCTTTAGTAGCGTAATCCCCTCTTCTCTAATCCCATTTAAATCCTTAACGATAATACTCCACTTTCTTTTTTCGTTTTTCCTAAACTCAATTTTTTTACTAACGACCATCTCAAGCAACATTGCAACCTTAATATCTTTCTTTTTCCCAATATATAATTCCGCCATTTCCGCTAGACTATAATCCTTACTTGGTTGATACTCCGGTTTTACAAACAAACCCTTATAATACTCTGCCTTCCCACGCGAACTATAATATTTCTTAACTCTCCATATAACTACAACTAAACAAAGAGCTCCAAACACAATCGCTAAATAAACATATATATAATCAACTTCCGGCTCCGGAATAGTAAAAGACCCTTTTTTTAGCTCAACATCAAATGTCAGATTCTCGGCTCTACTAAGCGAAACGGCCGAGAACTCAACTCCATCCGAAATCTCCAAAATTGTGCAACGTTCCTGCCCGCTATCGCCATACCTTCCAACATAACACCACTTCTTTCCGCTCCAAACATCCATATCTTCAAAATGTAATCTCGCTGTAACTTTATCAAATCTTTGTAAAGAACCATTCCCATTTGTATCCCAATATAATTCTTGATAACCACTAAACTCAGTTACAACTTTTTCAAATTCATATTCAAAACGATATTTTTGTTCTCCTAAAACATACTCGTCAGTTCCAGTACAAACATTGTAATAATTATCTTCTTTTTCAATACTATAAATCGGTTCAACCAATTCGTTACGATAAACTTTAATCTTGTCCCTTGTTAAATTTTTTAAAGTCACGTTTTGGTTATTTTGATTTGTAAAAGGGATTTGTCTACAAATACCTTTATTCTGTTTAAAAGTCGGAAAGACAGCCGTTACATTTTCAACAACTTTTAAATGTGAAATACCCTCCGAATCTTTATATAAATAATAATCAGCATCGAAATCGCTGAAATAAAAATCATTCACATCAGCGAAAACCTGAGTATTATAAATAGACCCGACAAATAAACTAATTAGTATTATCAATACAGTTTTAAAAGTATTTTTCATACTTACATTTTAACAGATTTAATTGCCTTTTTTAGCGTATTAATAGATTTTTGTAATGCTATCCCTTCGGCTTCCGACATTTTTAAATCAAGTCTTCGAATCACCCCAGTTCTTCCCACAACTGTCGGAAAACCAAAGTACGTATCCGAAAAACTATCATACGACGAAACCGGCAAAACGCGCATCTCATCATTCAGAATACAATTAACGATCTGCACGACACAAGTCGCAATCCCATAATAAGTTGCGCCCTTCTTATCAATAATATCGTAAGCTTCGTTTTTAACAAATTCCGAAATGCCTTTTCTTACATCATCAGATAATAAATCAGCAACTTTTTGACCACCAACATCAGCTAGTGACCAAAGTGTAAACTCTGTATCTCCATGTTCACCAATTTGATATGCTTGCACCGATTTTGGGTTTACTCGTAGATAATCCGCCACTCGCGTTTTTAAGCGCGCCGAATCAAGCACGGTCCCCGAACCAATTACCTTTTCCGTCGGCAAGCCAGAAAACTTCGCAACAAAATAAGTTAATACATCCATCGGGTTAGTCACAACTAGGAAAATCCCATTAAACCCAGAATCCATGATTTGTTCAACCATACCTTGAAGAATACTAGCGTTCTTACGCAGCAAATCCATGCGCGTTTCGCCAGGTTTTTGCGCTGCACCCGCAGTTATTATTACAATATCGCAGTCTTTTGCGTCTTTATAGGTTCCGTTACTAATTTTTACATAGCTCGGTGCGACCGACAAAGCGTCGCGAAGGTCCATCGCTTCGCCCTCAGCATCCTTCGCAATAATATCAGTTAATACTATCTCGTTTACTGCGGTTCGTTGATTGATGAGCGCAAAAGCAATACTCGCGCCAACGTTCCCCGTCCCGACAATCATTACTTTATTATTATCCATACCACCCTTTCTACTTCTATTTTACCATAAGTTTAATAATCTGCATCAATTAATGATTCAAAGTAGAGTTTTAATTCTTCGCCAATGTATTCATCTTGATGATAGACACGTTCAAGTTCAGCCAAAAACTTCGGCGCTTGACGTTCTAATCGTTCCTTACGACACGCTTCGTATTTTTCCGCTTCAGTTTCCGATAAACATTCCGGGTAGTTACGTCCCTTATAATGTAATAGAAGCTCCGGTAATCTTTCGTCTAGAAACTCTGGATGAAAATCCGCCAGTTTTCTCGGCTCTGCATTTTTTACCGCAGAAACTTTAATTTTATCCGTATCATTCAAAAACCCGTCATATAGTGCCGCCTCCGGCTCAATCGCTTTCGGAAATTCCGGTTTGTTCTCATTTTCTTCACGCATTTTTTCCGCAAACTCCGGATGTTCTAATAATGTCTTTAAATTCCTTTCAACCTCTTCTTTCATTAAACCGATTTTATTCCAACCATCTCCATCGTCTAAAACCGACATCGGCGCAACCGCCGGACATTTATTAAAACAAAGTTCCTTTACAACTGGAAAAGTTTTTTCCGGGTCAAGACTATTTAAATCATAACGTAAATCATAAACTAAAACATTTCCATTTCGCCCGCTCGTTAATGGAAAAGCTACCGTAGTTTTATTAAACTCGGACGAGTATCTTCCGGACGCATAAACAAATGGTTTTTTGTTTTCGAGATTAACAAGTTTTTTAACCTCATTTTTATTACGCATTTTGAGTAGATAATTAAATAGCTTTGGTTGTTTTTCTTTAATTAATTTTGCTACTGCAATTGTCGCAAACACATCACTTAAAGCGTCGTGCGCATGTTCATGCGAAACACCATTTAGTTTTGTAATTAGTTCTAGTCGGTTCGTCGCTTTTCCGTCTTCCGTAAATGGCCAATTAATTCCTTCCGGTCTTAAAGCGCGTGTTAGCCGTACAACGTCCAAAATATCCCATCTCGACCTTTCATCTTTCCATTCCCATTCGTACGGTTCATGAAAATTGCGCCAAAATGTCGCTCGCATAAATTCATCATCAAATCGCACCGTATTAAAACCAACCGCAATCGTTCCTGGTGTAAAAATTTCTTCCTCAACTTTTTTACAAAACTCCGCTTCGGTTATCCCGTCGGCTAAAGTTTGTTGCGGCGTAATTTTTGTCACCATAATCGCCCCCGGACTCGGCAAAGCATCGGACGTCATTTTTACTAAAATATTCACCGGCTCACCAATCGGCTCTAAGTTCATGTCCGTCCTCTGCCCCGCAAATTGCATAATCCGATCCGCTCGCGGATTTAACCCCGACGTCTCAAGATCATAAAAGAAGAAACTCTTATCCATACTTATATTCTATCATAAGAAAACAAATACTAAGTCAACAACCTATAACGGCACTTCTACAACCCATGGGTCAGTTGCAGTCCCAGATCCACCACTTGGTATAACCCCAGAAACAAGAGAAATGACTGGTCGCACGTCCTCAAAATCATACAAAAGACCGTTAGTTGAATAGCCACTTAATACATACATACTTGGCAAACCGCCAGAATAAATATAATACGGCGAAAGTAAATAATAGCCAGAACCGGACCTAAGGAAGGAATTATAATTATAGACAGAAGAATATGTGTTATACTGTGAGATTAAATTACTTATTCCACTACCAGAAAGAGCAACTTCGTCGGCAGTAATGAGGGCTACGGGTTTATCAAGTTGCTTATTACCACCAGTAGCCGAAACCGTAGTATAAAGATCAACCTCACCGCGCGGACATGACAAGCTCAGGGTCCTATTGTCAGTCCGATTGCGAATATAAGCGCCGAAATACGCTTCTGTACCCGTATAAAAGGGCGCAATAGTAGTCATCAGAGTAGCATCAGTTTTATTTGAATAAATTGACCTATCATTACAATAACCAGCGCTAGGTTCTAACATACTCTCATAAAGCGATAATCCATTTTCTCCTACGAACCAAGTATTTTCGATATAGTTTTTAATAGGCGAATCTGTGGTATTTAGTTCGGCGAAGTTAGCATTTCCACCAAAAACAACGTCTGTCGGCGTATTATCATCAGTAGAGCTATCTATGCTTGCATTGTATGTATATCCAACGTGACTGACTTGACGAGTCGTATTTCCGTTGTACGTTAAATTATCTACGCGAGCATCACTCTGAGCATTTGCACAAGAATTCGTGTTAGTGCCACTAGAATATAAACCATTGTAAATCATCTTTACACCGCCAGAACCAGTAGTTCTAAAAATACGCCAACACGTGTTACCTAGCTTAACATAGTTTGGATAATAAGCCCCGTTACCATTAGAGCCATAAGTTGAACTTGTGCCATCTAAATCACTATCAAGTACGCCACGATAATAATAAATTGGATAGTCATTAGATGCATCACTAGAAACTCCAAAGACAGAGGCATCATATTCATAAACACCAGAATTAGAAGTATCGGTAGTCGGGTTGGATGAAGTAGGAGTAGTAATAGTTACCCTCAAGTTTGCTGCGGTTTGAGTTCCTTTATTCATAGCGGCAACCTTACAATATAATTCATTCTCATGTCCAGCACATATACTTACGACCCACTGAGCATAAAGGGTTATACTGCCGCCATCGGCAGCGATGTTAGTCACGGATTGTTGGTTAGTGTAGGACGTTCCAGAACCATCCGCGGCTGTATTCCAACCAGCAAATACCTTTCCAGATGGAGGAGTTAAGGAAATCGGAGCGAGCATCGTAGCTTCATCTCGGAAGATAGTT
>JAGCNM010000008.1 GCA_017645955.1 Candidatus Saccharimonadota bacterium | reverse complement strand
GTGCCGTAAACGATTCCGCGGACAGCCTGTCCTGCCTGCAGTGCGTCGCACAGGGAGCCGTCCCGGGTCGAAATACGTTCTGTCACCGGCTTTGTATAACGCATGAAATGCTTCCGGAAATCCGCTGTGTATATATATAAATGTCCAAAGACGATCAAGCTTCAAAAGACGACCCTTTATTTAAATCCTTAATCGAGCAACTTAAGACCTTAAAAACCGAGAACATGTACGAAAGCGACTTCTTCCTCACTTGGGACAAAACCGAGGACGAATTAAAATCGGTCTGGTTAATGGCGGACATATTACGTCATCTCCGTACTAAAAACATCTCCACTAAAATATTTAATTCAGGTCTTGGAATATCCATCTTCCGTGACAATTCCACCAGGACTCGCTTTTCCTTTGTCTCCGCGTGTAATTTATTAGGCTTGGCAGTGCAAGACTTAGAAGAAAAAAAGTCACAAATTGCGCACGGTGAAACCGTGCGCGAGACGGCGACCATGGTCAGTTTTATGGCTGATGTAATTGGTATAAGAGACGATATGTACATAGGCAAAGGCCATAAATACCAAAAAGAAGTATCTGAGGCAGTAACTCAGGGATATAAAGAAGGCGTTTTGGAACAAAAGCCGACGTTGGTTAATTTACAATGTGATATTGATCATCCTACGCAATCAATGGCGGATGCTTTGCATATAATTCATAAATTAGTCGGAGGAGTTAATAATATATCTCAATTAAGGGGGAAAAAAATAGCGATGACTTGGGCCTATTCGCCCTCGTACGGCAAGCCTTTGAGTGTGCCGCAAGGCGTCATTGGTCTTCTTACTCGATTCGGCATGGAGGTTTGCTTGGCGCATCCCGAAGGATACGAGGTAATGGACGACGTGGTTAAACTGGCCAAAGAAAACGCGGAAAAATCAGGCGGGAAATTCACTGTTACTCATGATATGAAAGAAGCCTTCAAAGACGCGGATATTGTTTATCCCAAATCTTGGGCTCCTTTCAAGGCAATGGAGGAAAGAACTGACCTTTATGGCAAAGGAGACTTCAAAGGCATTGAAGAATTAGAAAAAAGACTCCTTAAACAAAATGCGGAACATAAAGATTGGACAGCCAGTGAAGATATGATGAAATTGACCAAGGAAGGAAAAGGACTTTATTTGCATTGTTTACCCGCCGATATTAGTGGAGTTTCTTGCAAAGAAGGAGAAGTCGATGCCAGTGTCTTTGATCGATTTAGGGAAGATTTGTATAAAGAAGCGAGCTATAAACCTTATATTATTGCTGCTATGATCTATTTAGCCAAAATTAAAGAACCGGTGAAAGGATTGGAAAAAATTATGAAGGAGGATATTAAAAGAAAAACTGAGATTTAAAATAATAATGAGTTGAGTGTGTTATTTATTAATGATAAATATAATTAAATAATTATTATTTAATATATTAATCTAGGGTATAAATTTAAAGTTAATATAAATTAAATGGGGATTGGGGATTGGGGATT
>JAGCNM010000007.1 GCA_017645955.1 Candidatus Saccharimonadota bacterium | reverse complement strand
TGTTTTTTTATAAAAACAAAAAATAACCTCCTAAGGTCACTAATTGGGCGCTCAGCCCAGTGTTTATGCGCCTTCCCGATAGTGACCTCTTTTCGAGAGAGGTCACTTAGAGGTCACTTGAGACCTCACTTTTAGACAAGAAGTTATAGGAGTTACAGAAGTTAGCGCTTCGCTTAGGAGTGAAGACAATACTTGAGACCTCAATCATCGGGTTCCTGATAGTGAATGCTAATGTCTCTAACTTCTTTAACTTCTTTAACTTCTTTAACTTCTTTAACTTCTTTAACTTCTCTAACTCCTTTAACTTCTCTAACTCCTAAAAAAAAGTGACCTCTAAGTGACCTGTCGCCAAACATAGGTCACTATCCTCAGCCCAGTATCCATGCGCCTTCCGAGCGATTTAGTGACCTTATGAGGTTAAAAATAAAAATCCTTTTTTTTTTATACAAAAACCAATAACAAATATCAAAGACAACATGAAACAACAATAGACAATTATGTTAAAGTGGCTCACCAGTAAATCCCTGTGTTTAGTTCCAAAACAAAAACAAAAAAGAACTCCTGACAGGGCATAGGTCTTTCAGACTTTCGCAGCACTTCAAGTTATATGTTCTTTATGAGCAAAACTCCTAAGCCCATATACCTTGAGGTCCTGCACCTTCCTAACGTCAGGTTATGCCATTGTCAGGCAAATACAAAAAATACATTCTAAGTGACTAGGTGACTAAGTACAAAGTATAACCTCTTGACTATAGTTTTCGTTTTCGTAGCACCATAGGTGCGTTTCGTAGGTGCTTGCACCATATCGTACTCGCTTGCGAGTCTTGTTTTTAATGTTTTTGCCCATTGTCAGGATGCTGAGGCTCTGAAGGAGACTTAGATGCGAGTCGGAAATTTTTATCTGACAGCTTGCTGGCAAGTAAAAATCTGCGAATTGCGTTACAGAGGGCTGAAAGCACTTGTATCATGGCAATGGGGGTTTTCTATGTTTTTGTTAAACTATCCGTGGTATTCTTTCGCCTATTTTGTTCAAAAAAACTGCAAAATATTTTGCTATTACCTTATTTATTCGTACCTTTGCAGCGCAAAGGTGTGCGCACCTCTGCTTTCATGAGGCTCACCCCTTGGGGTGACATCATGAATAGGAGCGCAGCCAGCCCGCAGGGTTGGGTGGGTTCAACACAAATACGGGAATAGAGCCACGTCACGTGTGGCGAGGCTCATAAAGGCGTTTTCTAACGTTACTGTCTGTACAGTCAAACTTCGCAAATTTGCACAAGTCACAGCGGTAATGCAACGGAGAGCGTCTGCGTTAATGTGTTTATATACATGGAATAGATCTTACCCTATCTTTTTTTGTGGTAGGAGTCTGCGCCGTGATGTATATAACTCATGGCGTGGGCTGGCTTGCGTTGCTTATCCTTGACTTGGGGGCAATGCGAAGGCCTGACTGTAGGGATAAGCGCGGAGGAAATACTCCCACGCTTTTTTTATTTCCACAAATTACATACTAATCACATCACTGAACAGGGAGTTTTCAG
>JAGCNM010000006.1 GCA_017645955.1 Candidatus Saccharimonadota bacterium | reverse complement strand
GTCGGTCTCGAAGAGGACCTTCTCCAGGAGCTTGTCCACGTTGATGCCCTTCTTGGCGGAGATTTCCTGGCACTGGTACTTGCCGCCCCAGTCCTCGACGAGGATGTTCATCTCGGAGAGTTGGCGGCGGATGGTGTCGGGATTCGCGCCGGGCTTGTCGATCTTGTTGATGGCGAACACCATCGGGACGCCGGCTTTGTATAATTTTCGCAAGTATAAGATCCCTGCACCACATCATCACCAACATAACCATTAAGAGCAAGTGGAATAAAATTATCCATTAGAAGATTCGGATAAACACCCCATCTGCCGAAGAAGATATCAGAGTGACCAGACGTGTAAACATGCCCCGTATTCGCAAATTTTACGTTTACCGCATAATAATTCAATCCAGAATATCCGCTAATATCACCATGATTATTGAATATACCTTCGATTGCTAAGGCATCACTTTTCAACCCCGAGCTCATTTTCGCCAAAGCATTATTTCCATTTTTCTGCTGTTTATCAGCCTTCATTTTAGAATAGTCTACATTTTTATAGACCATCGGGGAATTCATTTTACTACCCTTACGACCGAGAAGGTCATAATTTACAGATGCGGCGCTAGCGCCAATGCACCCAAACGCAACCATTAAGGCTATTTGCTTTTTCATTATTACTCCTTTCTTATAAAATAAAGCATATAAAATATAATCAATTTATTCAAAATTTCAGCACAAATTTATTTATTTTACAAAAAAAAAATATGTTATTAAAACAACAAAAGTTCACATTTTTCGCAAATAACTTCATACAAAAAAGGCCGGAGCAAGTCCGACCTTTTCAAAGTTTTTAAGCCAACAGTTTAATAATAGAAGGCAACGTCAAAGCCGAGAACAATTTGGTCCTTATAATCAACGCTAGACTCGTCTTGCCCCATAAATTGAATTTCAAATATCACATAATCTTTATCTATACCGGATGTCAAAATTTGGAAATTTTGATTCGGCTCAGTCGCATACAATGGATTATGGTATTCAGGATCAGGTGTTGTATAACGGCTCGGACGTGACAAAAGACGGAAGTGTTGAGGATAATCGCCCAATCTACCAATATCACTACCATGGTTTAACCACGTAATGGCCGCCGTATAGTTATTTGTACCACTAGGCCTTTTAACAGCAAAAGAAACTTTTTTTCTATCTCCCATCAATTTATTGATATCGCCAACCCAATAGCGAGATTCATGCACAATTCCACTAGAAGATCCGCGCTGAGGCATCATGCTCCAAAAAGTCGGTACACCCCTACCACTAGCCTTACTAGACGTCATCAGCAAAGCCTTCACAACTTCCGGATGCCAGCGATAGAACGCATTAGCAGACAACAATTCCGCAACCATGCTTGCAGTATAAGCGGCAGCCATTTCGGTACCATCATAATACGGATTATATACATAAGTACCGTTCGACGAGGAGGAATACACCCTCTTCTGATCATTCATATAGAAATGGGAGTAGTTATATATTTCAGGCTTTAAATTTTGATAACGGGTATTATTACAAACAACAACACCATTTTCTTCCACTATACCACCCCTACAAAGATACGATTCATCCGATGTATAATTCGTAGGTTCTCCTGAAAAAGGATCAACAGCTCCGACCGAAACAGCATTCGTAGCTTGTCCATGCCTCGAAATATGCCCATTACGCAAGTAAACATTATAGTTACCAGCGGCAACAAATTCTACAGTACGGTTTTCATAGATATAATTATCAAGCAATTTAGCCGTATTCGAATAATACTTCATGTCGTCATTCGGATTGTAGGGATCCCAACCAGGATGAACGCCAATATAAATCTGAGGCCCCTTAGTATTAGAAGACGGATCTATTGGACGATTTTTACCCACATAAATCGAAGTACGATTTGTAGCATTTTTTACGACGCTATACATCCTAGACGCAAGGACTTCATCTTCAGGCGTAGGATTAGTAAACTGTTCGTTCGTTCTATGACGAAGGAATGGTACTGATTTACTCCAATCCAATTGAACAGGAAGCGCATCCACAGCGAGATAGACACCCACATCAGCCCAATCAGAAGCATCATTTCCAGACGGATTATCGTACCATGATATATTATACCTTTGAGACAAAAGAATCTTTATAGTTTCATACGGAACATATCTAATTTCCCCATGACGCGCATACGGAGACATTTGCACCGGATTGCTAAAATCATCAACCGACTTCGACAAAGAATATTCATTCGAGTTGACGTTCGTCCAGCTACTACCATATTCATAATTCGGACTATAGTTGACCCACACCGGAACAGACTTAAACGCCATATTCGATTGGTTCATATAGCCATAGCGCCCCTTCAAAACATCATAGTACTCTTCTTTCACAGAGCCGTTTACATTATAGCGTTTCAAGTAGTAAGGGAACGGATCTTGAGCTGTAGCATATCGATAATCAAAGCCCATGCTATTGAAAGCACCGGTCAAAGCATCATAATCATTCGTGATTCCAAGGCCTTTTTTCGCTAAAGAGCGATTTTTCAAGGATGCGTCATTTTTCTGAGATTCGCTCTTTTGGCTCTTGGAATAGTCTACATTCTTATAGACCATCGGGGAATTCATTTTGCTGCCCTTACGGCCTAGAAGGTCGTAATTTACAGAAACCGCGCTAGCGCCAATGCACCCGAACATTACAGCCAAGGCTATTTGCTTTTTCATATTTTCTCCTTTTTACAAAATAAAGCATATAAAATATAAACATTTTGCACAAAAATACAATACAAAATAAATTTCTTTTACAAAGAAAATTTTGAATAATTTAATAATTATTGTTATAAAGCGAAATTTCAAACAAAATTAACAAAATTTTACTTTTATTTATAAAAGCAAGATTCCCCCATTCCGACACTCGCCCCTATTCTAACTTTTACTTTATCGTAATTAAAAATTTCATTAAACCTGTCATTTTACAAATCCATACAACTAAACAATTTTACCACACAAAAAAAAGACATCCCGCCGGTTATTCCGACGGGATGTTCAATACTTCCGCGCTTCTACGGCTCGTTAATACGAGCCGCATCCGCTTGGCGCAAGGGCAATATTCTTTAGATCAAGCCTTCAAAGAAATTATTACCCTTGTCATCGACCAAGATGAATGCCGGGAAGTCCTTGATCGTGATCTTGCGGATGGCTTCCATGCCGAGTTCCGGGAAGGCCACGATGTCGTTGGACAAAATGTTCTGTTCAGCGAGGATGGCTGCCGGACCGCCGATAGAGCCGAGGAAGAATCCACCGTACTTCTTGCAAGCGTCGGTGACGTCCT
>JAGCNM010000005.1 GCA_017645955.1 Candidatus Saccharimonadota bacterium | reverse complement strand
GGGTAAGACTGCCCCCTTGTTACATTTGCACAAATTCCCCTTGATTTTATTGTGCATTTTTGTGCAAATTGCACAAAACGAGCGTTCATGATATTTAGTATCATCTATTTTTGTGCAGAGTGCATAAAAACGAATTATGCAGATTTGTAACATATACCAAATTGCATTGTAAGTTTAAGCGATTGCATAATTGAATTAGGCGCTTAGATCAGACGCGCCGGAAGGGAGAATTTTTATATGGCTAACGTACGAAAATACGAAGATTTGCGTCTGCTTCAAAAGCGCGCAAATATGGCTATGAAACGCTTAGAGCGTTTAGGAATTAATTCGCCGGCATATCAGGCCGTGCAGGCGCGCTTAGAAATCTTAGGCAGGCCGGCTAACGCGCAGATCGGCAGACGATTTTCCGAAACAGGCCGCGCGACTTATAACGAATATGAAATGCAGAAGAAAATCTTAACTGAATTTTTAGGCATGAAGACAAGAACGCAGGCAGGCGCGAAGAAATGGTTAACGGACATATGGGAAGGTGCTTTAGACTCGAAGAAAGACTTAAAGCTTAAAGAAAGCGGCATTACCCGCGATCAATGGATTGAGTTTTGGTCTAATATGCCAAATTCGCATAAAGACCGTTCCTTCAATTCAGAAGTAATTGTCAAAATGCTGCGCACTTACGTATATAAGAATAAAGAGCTTAAAGACGAACAGAAGATGTCAATGGCCGAAATAGCAGAAGAAATACAGAAGCAGACAGACGTAAAAAGCGCATATAGGGCGCTCGGTATTACTTACCGGGACGTAAACAAAGTTAACAGTTTAGGTGCCTTATGATAAATTCTCACGTCAAAACAAAGACCGGCAGGGAGCCTATTATAGCTTACTCATGGGACGAAGTAGAGCTTCCTATGTTGACGTTTAAACCGCTACAACGTAATCATAAGGTAATTAAATATGCTACCGATTTTGCAGTCCTGGATACGGAAACGTCGCACGACGATGATTTTAACGGCTGGATTTATCAATGGGCTGTTAAAATCAAGAAGACCTATATTTACGGCCGAAAACCGTCGGAATTTATCGAATTTCTAATTAAGACTGCAGAACGTTACCAGTTAAACGATAAAAAGCGCTTATTGATATACATACATAATGCGTCTTACGATTTGCAATATTTAAAGCATTATTTATGTCAATACGATCCGCGCGCAGAATTTTTCGCAATCAACGCGCACAGTATCATCATATGCGACGTTTTAGGCTTCCGGATATTATGCAGCTACAAGCTTACCAATTTATCCCTGGCAGCGCTTGCGAAGAATTATGCTTATACTTATGAAAAAGCAGTCGGCGAAATTGATTATAATAAGCGCCGGTACCAGGACAGTAAATTAACTAAAAGCGATTGGTTTTATATGTTTTCAGACGTAGCCGCGCAGGCCGACGGTATCAACGGATTTATAAAAGCTATGGGCTATCATTACGCATTTGAAGCGCCCTTTACTTCTACAGGATTTGTGCGTACGGCCTGCAGAAAAGCTTCGCAAAAGGATCCCGATTGGCGCAGGCAGTTTAGGGAAAGCGCTTTAAGCTTAGAGATGTATAATCTTTGTGCATGGGCTTTTATGGGCGGCGTCTGTATTGCTTCATTTAAGTATGCGGGCGAAACGGTAAGAGCAGAAGACCTACCCGAAGGCTGCGGACTCGGACATAAAGACTTTACGAGCAGTTACCCTGCCCGCCAGGAATTAGATTACTTTCCGGAAGGCGCGGGCTCATGGTACGGAGAAATCGAAGACCGCGACGAATTAGAAGACCTGCTTAACACTTATTGTTGTGTCTTCGAGCTTACGTTATATAATGCGCATATTAAGCCCGGCATAACAGCGCCTTGTATTCCTTCGAGTAAATGCATAGGGCTTAAAGAGCCGGTGCGCTTAAACGGTAAGATCGTATATGCAAAACAGCTTACTATCGCAGTTACGGAAATCGATTTTAAATGGATAAGAAAGCAGTATACCGCCGACGACTTCAAAATAGATCATATGCTTATCTTTAAGCGCGGAGTAATTCCCGATTGGTTAAAGAAGGAAGTACAGACCTATTTCGAGAATAAATGTACTTTAAAGGGCGTCGACGAGCTTCTTTATAATAAGTCGAAAGCGTTTCTTAATTCCATTTACGGAATGACAGCTACAAAGCTTGTGCGTCCCCAATGGACGTTAGACGGCGACAAGATATTTACTCTAAAGACTCCGGAGGACGAAGCGAAGGAACAGGCTTCGCAGCTTAAGCATTATTACAGCAGTTATAATTCCTTTATGCCTTATCAATACTCCATTTATACGACCGCATGGGCGCGAAATGCTCTTTATGAAATGATAGAGTGTGCCGGATATGATAACTTTTTATACTGTGATACGGACAGCATATTTTATATAAAAACGCCCGAAAACGAAGAAAAACTGCAAAATTTTGCGGAAAAATGTCGAAATCGTGCAAAAGCAGCAGGCGCCTACGTCGGGGACAAATACTTAGGTGAACCGACGGACGAAGCGCCCATAAGGGCGTTTAGAGCGCTTCATGCAAAATGTTATTGTACCGAAGAATTAAACGAAAAGACCGGCGATTATGAGCTTCGAGTAGTCATAGCCGGTATCCCGAAAAAGTCGATTAAATGGATTAACGGTGAACCGATAGAAAAAACCAATTCAGAAGAATTGGGAAACATTGACAACCTTGTCGACGGTTTTGTCTTTAAGCATAACGGCGGTACCAGGTGCGTTTATAATGAGTGCCCGCCGATAATTAAAAGAATAAAAGGGCACAAAACCGAATTGGCTTCAAGCGCAATTATCGACACGATCGAAAAAGAAATAAGCGATACAATGTGGTCTGTAGACGGTTACAAAATGCTTAAAATGCAATTCGAGCAGATATAACAGAAGGTTAAAGAGGTAGAAAGAATGAAAGAAATACTAATTAAGATACCCGATGAAGTGTACAAATATCTTGAAAAGCGCATTAGATTTGGTATGGCTACCGAAATGGACGAAATCGTTTGGAACGGCGAGGTAATTTCAAAAGATGATGAGATAACAGCCGATTAGTAATATTGCACAAAACGATTTGTTTATTATATCTAATAGACATAATTAATAATAACTTTTATTCTATTTATGGAGGGACACATGATATTTATTAAAAGAAATAAGGAATATGCTTCGACTACTCCCGGAGTCGGAATAATCATAAGAGCCGTTCCGACCGATCGCCGGAAGGACGACAAAGCGAATAATTTTTACATTGTCGACGTGATTACGCACAAAGAAAGCGTAAACGGCAGCGTTTCATATGTAAGAGAAACAAAGACAATGGCGCCCCTGGAGTTAAGGGAAGCGCTCGGACTCGGTAAGCGCGAGTCAATCAAGTGCCAATAAGCAATAGTGCTTATTAATATATTAAGTTCATAGACTAAGGAGGATTTAAGTATGAACACAAAGAACGCTAAGAAGCAGGCACCAAAGAAGGACGAAGAACAGGTAAAGACATTACAGCTTATGTCTTTTGCTGTTGAAAATGTCCGCGTAGTAGAAGGAAAGAACGGCGACGTTGTTTTCTTCACTTTATTACTTAACGACATTTATATTTATAACTGTCGTGTCGCTACCGGTAAAAATGGCGACTTTATTTCGTGGCCGCAGGTTAAGGGAAACAACGATAAGTATTTTAATACCTGCTATGCCCGCTTGTCGGAAGAAACTTCTAAGCAGATTTTATTTGCTGTGCAGGAAGCTATCGACAATATGTAACTAAATGAAAAGCCCTGCAGGGTATATGCTGCAGGGCTTTTCGGCATATGGGGTATCAGTCAATAGTGTTGTGTTTTACAGGGGTAAACATTATGAATATTGACACTTTTATTTTAAGCATATGGAGGTAATAAGTCAATGGAAGGACACGTATCAATTTATTATGCAAACGGCGCCAGGACGTATTTAAATAACTTACATTACGTTAAGTATAATTACGATCTGGAAGTAGCCGAAATAGGCTACACGGATTTAAAAGACTGTTTGATTAAGCAGCTTAGAATTGATTTAAAAGAAGTAGAGAGGATAATAGTAAAATGATCGAAGGCAAACAAAAATTTTCAATCAGTCAGTATCAGACAGAAGAACCGCACGAAAATGCTTTTAGATGTGAAATGCAGTGCACGGCCGAATATGCTACAGACGCATTAATTCGCGCTATTCTTTCTATTAACGAAAGAGTAGACGATACCGGCATTTTAAAAGCTAAGAATGGATTTTGGTTAATATTGCAGGACGCAGTCAACGAGCGACTCCAACAGAAAGCGGGGATAGATGAAGAATGACTAAAGTAGATCAGATGATTGAAATAATTTTAAAGCTTCCGGAAAGTCAAGTGAGTAAGCACGACAAAATTCGTTTATGCCAATGCGCTTTATGCAGAAACGATCCCGCAACCTGCGGAGCTACCGAAGAAAACGAAGACGCGGAAGGTTATTGTTTATTATCAACCTGCAAAATCAGAATGGAGGATAAATAATGGAAATAACATACGAAAAGAAGGACACTAAAAGGGTTTGCGATTTCCTCCCGGGCGAAGTGTTCGTAAATCACGGTCAACATTACATGAAAACCGCAAACAACTTATTTCCTGCACCGTTACCCGATAATATTTGGTGTGTTAACTTGACTACCGGAGGACTGCGCGAATTTAATTCGACAGATACGGCTATAGCTTGTAAATTCGTGGGGCTGGTGAAATTATGATACCTATACGCTGCCGTTATTGCGGAGAAAAACCACAAATTAAATATACAGACCCAAAGAAGAAAACGGGCTACCTGTTATGCCCCTGTAACGGCATGATGATATGGGCTTATGAAAACGGCGTCACTCCGGCGCCGTTTCTCATAATGACAATTCTATTTGGGGCACAGCGGGCTAACCGGACAGAGGACGACGCTATAAAAGTATGGAACGACCTGCAAGCTTATGGTACGATTAAAACATAGGAGGTAATTAACTATGTTTCAGGAAATCGTGCAGTTAATCCAGGGCGTAGGTTTTCCTATTGCCGCTTGTGTCTTTTTGTTTATTGAGTTTAAGAAGCTTACGCAAATACTTGCGGACTTAACTTCAGCCCTGCAGGTAATGAATACGCGCTTAGACTGTATCGAAGACACGTTACATATTAAGAAAAAGGAGGACGAAGCATGAGTAATTCAAGTTTGGTAGACTTAACAATATTAAGTCCTAATCACTCCGGAAACCGCAAGCAGAAAATAACGCGCATTACCGTGCATTGTACGGCCTGCCTTGTTACCGCTTACCGTATCGGGACTATTTTTCAGCCCCGGAGCCGTAACGCTTCCTGTAACTATGGAATTGGCACCGATCTTAAAGTTGTTATGTGCGTTCCGGAGTCTATGCGTAGCTGGTGCAGCAGCTCTAACGACAACGATCAACGTGCAGTCACTATCGAAGCTGCTTCTTCGAATGTAAAGCCCTACGAATTTGCGCCGGGCGTTTATGAAAAGACGATAGAATTATGCGTCGATATTTGCAAGCGTAACGGAAAGAAAAAAGTCGTTTACATTTCGGATCAGAATAAGGCGCTTAAATATCAGCCTGCGGAAGACGAAATGCTTCTTACTTTTCATAGGTGGTTTTCTAAAACAAAGAGCTGCCCCGGCGATTGGTTTATGCAGCGGGCGGCAAGCTTCGCGGGTGAGATTAACAAAAGATTAAATCCTACTCCGGAACCGGAGCAGTATTACATCATAAAGCCCGGCGACACTTTAACGAAGATCGCTAAGCTTTATAATACAAGCGTACCAATGTTAATGACCTTAAATCCTAAAATTACAAATAAAAACAAGATTAAGGCCGGGGATATTATAAGGGTAAAATAATTATGATTAAAACAATATTATGCTTTATTGGCTTTTTCTTCGTATTTTCTATCATAGCTTTTATTTTGGGCTTTATTATATTTTTATCGGAGGAAGACGACGAATGAGCTTTATTGACGGCATAAGCGACTATTGGCTTTTATGCGGTGCCGGTGTGCTCTGTATCATACTTGCATACACTTTAGGCTACTGCATAGGCTTCAAGCGCGGTTTTGACGGGGAGAAACGATGAATATTTACACTAAAGAAGGCTGGTTAGACATAGCCCATATTTCCGAAGTGGCAGACCGTAACCATATTAACTTTATTATCATAATCGGAAAGCGACAAGTCGGTAAGACTTACGGCGTACTTAAATATGAAGTCGACGAAGACAAACGCTTCATGTTAACCAGGCGCGTAAAAGTCGAATTAGAAATGCTCGAAAAGAACGTTAACAGCCCATTCGAGAAGATTTACCCGGGGCAAATAGTATTTGCAAAAGAGTCGGAATATACGGCCGCTATTAGCCGCGTTCATGAAGGCGAAGACGGGGAAACACTCGAACAGATCGGCATTGGAACCGCGCTAACGACTATCGGTAATATAAGAGGTTTCAGCGCCCTTATTAACGGGCAGTTAATAACCGATTGGGTAATTGATGAATTTATACCGGAAGAACAGGTATTTAAAGTTAGGAATGAAGGCGACGCGTTTTTAAATGCTCACACCACAATAAACGGTAACAGGGAGTTAGAAGGACTTCCGTGTCTTAGAACCTGGCTTCTCGCAAACTCGAATAACTTAAATTCGGAAATACTCGAAGCGCTCAATATAACAAAAGAAGTAGAGCGCATGAGCTTGCGCGGTGAAGAAGTAAGACTTTTGAAGGACAGAGGAATATTAATTATACTTCCGGAAAGTAAGAAGATCATAGAGCAGCGCAAACAAAAGAACGGATTATATAAAGCTATCGGCGGCAATTCCAAATTCGCGAAAATGGCATATGAAAATGAATTTGCCTATAATGACTTTTCAGACGTGCGCGGGGAACCGCTTCGGGAATATAATCCATATTTAACTATTGGCCGTATCACGATACACTTACATAAAAACAGCAAGCGTCTTTATGTGACGGACAAAGTTAGGGCACGTGCCCGCTATGAGCTTACAGACAGCGACAGCGGAATAAATCAGTTTAACAGACAATATCCGGATATACGCACGGCCTACTTAAACGGCCGCGTTTACTTCCAGGAAATGCGGGTTAAGAATTACTTCATATCGCTGCTTAAGTAATTATTTGTTAATATTCCACAAAAGAAAAAGCAAAAATTGACAATTAAATAGCAATATGTCACAATATAAGTGACTCCGTTAGTAGTGCACACTTAAACCGGTGGAGCCGGTAGCACATGGTTGAAGAACCGCAAAACTAATGGAGTCACTTTTCTATTAACGTTATTTGGCCTACCGGCCGGAAGGGAAAATTTTATGAACCATGAAGAAGTATTAAAACTAATCGACGCAGGCTTTAGCGCCGACGAAATCCGCCAAATGGCAGAAGAAAAGCCCGCAGAAGGCGAAGCGCCCGAAGCAAAGACAGAGGAAGCTGCGGCACCGGAAAGCAAAGCTACGGAAGTATCCGCAGACATTCAGAACCTAACCGAACAGATTTCGAAGCTTAACGACACCGTGGTTAAACTCCAGGAGGCGAACATAAAAAACGCCCGCACCGGATCGTCAAAGCTCGGCGATCCGGTACAGGAGCAAATCGAAAGCTTCATAAAGGAGCTTTAAGTATGTTAAAGAAGTTAAAGGATTGGGCGGCCTTCATACCGATTTACATACTTTTAGTTATAAACCTAATTCTATTAATTCTAAAATAGGAGGAAAAACAAATGTCAGTTAATACCATGAGCTTTGAGCAGTCCGCTTCATTTTTAACTGCTCTTTACCAGGAAGCAACCGGACAGCAGCCTACAATTCAGATAGCTACTACCGCAGACTTCACAACCGTTGGTACAACCTTGTTACAGGCCGGCTACGATCCCATTATCGGCGCTTTGTCACAGGTTTTACAGCGTACTATTTTCTCTATCAGACCTTATGCGCAGAAGTTTAAAGACTTAAACGTAACCGCTGAAAAGTGGGGCGCAGTTACAAGAAAGATTAACTTTATCGATACAGCCCTTGACGCAGCAGACGACCGTCTGACTCTTACCGACGGCGTAAGCGTTGACCCCTTCGTAGTTAAGAAGCCTAAAGTAGTACAGACTAACTTCTACGGCGCTACACAGTACCAGGATCATATCACTATCTTTAGAGATCAGCTCGACAGCGCTCTTAAAGACGCTGCAGAATTTGGCAGCTTCATTTCCGGCGTATTACAGAATATCGCAGACAAGCTCGCACAGATTAAGGAAGCAGAAGCGCGCGGTATCCTTGCTAACTTCATCGCAGCTAAGTACGGCTACGACACTCCCAATGCTATCAACGTATTGCAGGAATACTACAACGAAACCGGCGTTACACTTACCGCAGCAAATATGTTTGACGTTACCAATTATACTGCTTTCTCGCGTTGGCTTGCAGGCTATCTTGCTACACTTGCAGACAAAATGGCAGAAAGAAGCCTTAAGTATCACATGAATATTTCCGGTAAAGAAATTATGCGTCACACGGAGCCCCGCTTCTTAAAGAAGTATATCTCCGCAGAAGTGGCTAACCACATCGACGCAGCTGTAGCTTCCGGACTTTACAACGAAGAAAGAGTTACCAAAATTCTCGACGGCGCAGAGCGCGTTACCTTCTGGCAGAACATTGAAGATCCTACCAGCGTAGACGCTACCCCTGCTTACCTTGACACAACAACCGGTAACGTTGTAGACGCTCTTACCGATACATTGGTTGAAAACGTAATCGGCGTTCTTTTCGACGAAGAAGCTTTAGGTATGACAACCTTGTCAACATGGACAGCAGCTTCACCCTTCAACCCTGCAGGCGGCTACTACAACATTTATTGGCACTTCACACAGAAGACCTGGAACGACTTTACCGAAAACTTCGTACTTCTGTATGCAGGCACCGTTACCCCTTAATCGGAGGATAAAGAATGAGCGTTACAGTTTATTTTGCGAATGTAGCTAAAAAGCGTAATTCAACCTTGCAGGGAACCTTTACAACAAGCTACGACTGCGTTATGAAAGCGCCGACGTCGCTTGACCGCCCTACGTTTCTTGTAAGCGCCGAAACAATGGACTATAACGCAGCAAAAATGGGAAACCGCTATTATTTCATTGACGACGTTGTAAGCGTGCGTAACGGTCAATGGGAAGTAAGCTGCGTTCTTGACGTGCTTGCGACCTATAAAGCCGACATTCTCGCTTCAACACAGTATGTATGCTATTCAAGTTATAACAGCTCGCCGTGGCTGCCCGATACACGAATACCTGTACTTCGTACAGAAGAATATTTCGAACAGCCGGGCATGGTGCCGGTATTCGATCCTTCGGGATTTTATGTTTTGACCGTAACCGGTAAACGGGGCTGTGAATGTTACGCAGTAAGCAAGGGAGATATTGACGACTTAATTTCCGACATTCAAGATTGGGTAGACGACGATATTATAAAAATATTGACCGGCAATTATGATCCCAACAACCCGCAGTCTTATGACTTCTCGACTACAGAAACAGCTATCGAAAGCTTATCTAAAATTTTGACGCAGTCGGGCTGTATCGGAAACGGTTATCAAAATGCGCCGCAGATGATCAGAAGCTGTATTTGGGTGCCCTTTAGTGCAAGCTATTTTTATTCGGGAAGTTTTCCGAAGAAAGTTTACTTGGGAAATTATGAAACCCAAATTACCGCATATGCAATAAGCGCAGCGCCTTATTCGAATGAAGTCGAAGTTAATATACCGTGGAAACATTCCGACTGGCGTCGGGCTATGTGTGAAACGGTTTATATCAGACTTCCTTACGCGGGCTTAATTCAGCTTGCGGCAGACACTTTAACAGCGCGCGACAAGCTTGTTGTGGCATACAGTATGTGTGCAGTCGACGGAACCGTGGCCTACCAGGTAAAAGCAAGTAATCATACTATCGGATATTATGCGGGCTCATGCTCCGCGCCTTATGCGATTGGTATAAATCAGCGTACCGGAGCCGGGGAAGTAATACAGACAGCTATAGCCGGAATAGAGCGTACATTAGCAACGGCGATTGACTCAAGTCTTTCCCCTATGTCTATAGCCGGAGCCGCTGCAGGTGCCGTTTTGGAAGGTGTAAACACTGTATATCAGACCGCAAACGCGGCTATGAGTACAAACCCTTCCTGTATTGGCTCCATAGGCGGCGCAGCAAGCGCGGGACTGTCACAGAATGTAAGCGTAATAGTAATAGCACATACGACCGTTATAGAACCGTCAGACATGGCGGCGACAATGGGACGGCCGACAATGGCACCAATGAGCTTAGCAAGCTTAACGGGCTTCTGCCAATGTGCAAACGCCCATATAGCAGCGGCCGCACAGGCTACCGAGCTTAACGCGTTGGATATGTTCTTAAATAGCGGATTTTTCATAGAATAGGAGCGCGATATGTACAATTTTTCTATACCGCAGGATTTTGAAGGATTAAATCTTTATAATTCTATGCGAAGTGTAGCGGGGCGCGTTCAAAACGACGAAAACACGCGCTACTTTATGCGCGCTCTTTATCAGCGCGTTATCAGCGGCGCAAAATTCAAGTTACCGAAGGCATGGGCGCAGGGTAAGCGCTACTTTAAAAACGTTCTGTTTACTAAGGGCTTTATCGGCATAGTTAAAACGGAAAAATACGGAGTAGTACCGCAGATATGCGCCCCTAAAGGTTATGGATTGTTTTTACAGCCTACCGACCTTATCGTCGCACAGCCGTTAGTCCAATTCGACGGCGTAATCGGCGAAAACTGCGAAATCATTAATTTAACTAACGATTGGTTAGGTGTTTGGGACATTGTAGAGCATTACGCTATACGCTTATCCCTTGCTATAACTTCCGTTGACGTTTCGCTTGTTAATGAACGTGTGTCGTTCCTGGCTGCAGCAAAGAATAAGTCAGCGGCTAATACGCTTAAGTTTTTATATGAGCAGATTAGCGCCGGCAATCCTTTTGTAGTCTACGACAAAGCGCTTAAGTCGGAAGGTTTAAACGGTGAAGACGATCCTATTTGGACGTTCTCGCAGGACGTAGCAACAAACTATATTACCGACAAGCTTCTTGCAGACATGGATACGATCTTAAGACAGTTTGACAACGAAGTCGGTATTTTAGCTATTAACGGCAAAAAGGAAAGAATGATAACTAATGAAGTCGAAGCAGAAGCGGACGACGCCTGCGCCAGGGCTTCAACATGGGAAGAAAACTTGACCGACTCTTTCAATCGTGTTAACCGTTTATTCCCGGAGTTAGACTTATCCTTTACATTAAAATACGGAGGTGAAAAACATGAGTACAATGCAGCGACTGACTCTGATAGGACTGTATAACTACGATAATTCACTTTTCGATAATGTAAATTTGCCGGAAGGATATAACAAACAGGACTTTATAGACGCGTTTTTGTTAGAGCACGGCGAAAAGCTTGTGCAGTATACGGACTTTGATTTTATGAAGTTTTCTTTGGGCGTAGTGTCCCGTAAATGGTACAGCGAATTAGAGCGCATTTATACCGCGCTAAGAGCTGAATATAATCCCCTATGGAATTATGATCGTAACGAAGAATACGACGACACTACAGGCGGCACGGTAGACAATACGCAGCCGCAGTCCGCGACTTCTGAAAATACCGTATCAGCTTACAATAGCGCAGTTTACGAGCCCGACAGCAAAACTACAAGCAATATCGGACACACTAAAGCGGTTTCTTCCGGAAACATTCACCATGAAGCACACTTGTACGGTAACATTGGCGTTACTACTTCAATGGCTATGGTTAAAGAAGAAGTGCAGCTTAGAATGAATAACGACTTATACGATATTGCAGGCCGTATTTTTGCAAACGAAGTATTAATACAAATCTATTAAGGAAGGAGGATTAAGACGTGTTTAACGAATACCCTTATCAGAACGTGAACGACCTTAACTTAGACTATCTTTTGAAACGCATTAAGAAGATAGAAGACCAGATTAAGGGCATTAAGGAAGAAATCGAAGCGGAGATTTTCACCTGGGTACAGGAACAGCTTGCACCGTACGAAGAAAAGCTTAATCAGCTTATTAAAGAAGTTAACGACTTGTCCGAAGAAGTCGACGACACGCTTACAGCGTACGATCAGAGAATTACAGACATCGAAGACGCAGTTAACGACTTTATCGCAGAAGTGCAGCGACAGTTAATTGAACAGGCCAACGCTTTATCCGACTTAATGGATTTAAAGATTGAAAATAACAATATTACTCTTATGGCCGAAATTACCGAGAATGTAGGCGATTTATTCGTAGTATTAAATCCCTTCACCGGTACAACCGTTACAATACAGCAGATGATTGACTACTTGTCTTCGCTGCACATTAACGACGGTATCGACTATGACACCATGAACACCAGGGCGTTAACTTACAACGACTTCAATGCTTTGAGCATTGATTATACAGACTTAACGCTTCACGGCAACACATTATATGTTTAGGAGGTTTAAATTATGGCACAGACTACAGCTAATTATAGCTTCAATATTGCCGAAGGTACCGACGTAGTTAACCTGCTTACTCAGTGCTACCCCAACTTTACTTCCCTGGATACGATCTTAAAGGGAATAGACGATAGCGCAATTACTGTAGCTTCCGAAACGAAAAGCGGAACCGTTCACCAGCTCGTAAGAAGCAACACTAACCGCAACGTTATCAGATTTTCGGCTACTTCTAACTTCACTTTAGGCGATACGTTTACAGTAGACGGAACACCCGTTACAGCTACTACGATAGCCGGCACAGCACTTCAGACAGGCGACTTCGTTATTAATTCTAACGTATTGGCAATTCTTAACGGCGCGCTTCTTACCGTTCTTGTAGGCGGCAGCGCTGTCACTCCCGACGCGGAAGACGTTCCCTACGATAACAGCGTATCCGGACTTACTGCTACAGACGTGCAGGCCGCGATCGATGAAGTAAACGGCGCAGCTGTTAAAGCACAGGGCGTAGAGCTTACAGCAAGCTTAACTGCAGGCGCTACCAGCGTAACATTTACCGACGCTGCTATAACCGCTACTTCAAAGCTTATGCTGTTCTTCGACGACGTATTCATTCCTTTTACCGGAGTTACCGCCGGCGTTGGCACAGTTACTTATACTTTTGACGCTTTGGCCGCTAATGCTACCGCTACCCTTTGGATCGTTGATTAAGGAGGTGCTCATATGGCAAAAATTTTATCAATGCCAAAAGGCGCATCAAAAAGTAAAATTTATGAAAATGGCGCCTTTGGCCCGGGTATGGAAAATCCCGGAGCTTACGTATTAAGCCCCGGAACGCAGCCTCTTTCAGTAGGCGCGTTAATTCAAGCCGATCGTTTCGTGCTTGATAGTAATAATGCAATAAACACAGCTGCAATTATCGGAACGGCATCTCAGTTTGATTTCACGCCATATTCAAACTTGTATATTAGATGTAAAGGACTAACTGATTATAATAACATTTACGGTCAGATTGCCTTATCATCAAGTAAGACAAATGTGCAGGGATCGCTGATTGCGTCAGCTAACATTACTTCAAACTCAGAGCATACAATCATTATAGATGTATCTTCGGTTACTAATGCTTATATTTCTTTTAATACCGTTTCAATTCGCACATGGGAATGTTACGAAATTTGGGCTGAGTAATCGAGTTATAATGATCCTATTAGAGCTCGGACATTTGTCCGGGCTCTTTTTTATGCACTCTGCACAAAAATAGATGATACTAAATATCATGAACGCTCGTTTTGTGCAATTTGCACAAAAATGCACAATAAAATCAAGG
>JAGCNM010000004.1 GCA_017645955.1 Candidatus Saccharimonadota bacterium | reverse complement strand
CAGTATCACCCGGGCGAACATCAACCACAGCCTTCTTTTTCTGCGCGTCACCAATTTGCTTTAGAATAGAAAAACTCATATTTAACCTTTTATATTTAACGATTACGCACTATTTTACCATACTTATTCTCTTTTTTCAAGAATAATTTTCGCTATCTAATTAATTATCAATAATACATCGAATAGGCTTCCCCTTGTACTTATCCGTACTATAAGTACCTGGACCAACTGTTGCATATTGTTCTAAATAGAGATAATAAGCATTAAGTCTACTACCAGCCGTAGCTGACCAGTAGCTGCCTATAAAACCTCGATTAACTACCGAACTACCCGATGCTTCCCCTGAATGAAGAAAGTTGTTGGGAAAACGCCTAAAGACTTCGTTCATTTCAAATCCAGAAGGAGTAGTAGAAGAATTCATTGTCAGTGCTTCATCATTGTTATTCTTATAACCACCTAAACTATTACTAAGTACACCAAAATCCCCAGTACCAGTACCGGTTGGAAATCTCCAACCTAATGGACAAAGAGAAGTATTAGAAGCATCAGAATTAGTTTTAGTATCTAAGTACTCCGTACTAGCCTTGGCGGCCGCCCATGAGTAGTAGTTACCATAACTGTAAACACTCTGGCTTGTATTAGTCATATTAGCCACTGTAGTATTTGGATTAATTGTGCTATTTGAGTTGGTATTGTCATTACGGAATCTAGGCATTCTATAACCAGGAGTATCTTGCTGCAAAATATTAACCGTAGCCGTACCAGATTGCGTACCAGCATAGTACAAAGAGTTAGCGACAGTAGAAGCAGTATAACCAATAGTTGCAGTAAAATTAGCGGTTTCAGGTTGAGCAAGCCCCACGAATTGTCCACCATAACCTTGCGATAAAGCACCAGTAGAGTTGTCCGAATTGGTATAATCTAACCTTAGATTTTCAATCATCCAACATTTACCATCCGCCAGTTTAGCAACAGCATAAGTATTATTATCTCTTAAATCAGTTAAGGCGGTTACCCTCCCGACGCCTAGCCCGCTACAGCCACTCCAGTTTTGTAAATTCCCAGCACTCGGAACCCACATTGCATAAAGTTTCATTCCGTTCTGTTCTATAGAATTAAGCACCAAACTATCTTCTATAGTTTCGTTAGGACCATAACTTGTTCCTGTTCCATCTGCTTTTGTATTCCAACCGGCAAAACCATAACCCTCCCGTTGATAATTCGAAGCCCAAAGCATAACAGAACTACCCGAAGAATAAATGCTTTGATCATCCATTCTGGTTACACTATTAGCCCCATTATCATCATAACAAATACGCAAGTTACCAGCCTGACAATCCCCCCACATCGCATAAAGCGTTACACTTCCTCCGCCTTTAGCTCCTTCTACTAATGAATAAAGATACTCTCCATCAGTATACCTAGACCCTGTCCCATCTGCCTTCGTATTCCAACCATTGAAACGTTTTCCAGACAGTACAAAAGTATTTGCATTTAAGCTAGAACCATCATAAGGAGACACTACTTGCTCCGCCATCATTCCCGACCCACCATTTGCATCGAATCTAATCGTATAGGAATTAGCTGAATATAAATGAATAGTTACACCACCTTCTTGATGACTAAGCCCTTCTCTTATCCAATTTTCAACCTCACTTTCATCCGCAAAGACATCACCCCAATCTGTATACCAATAGCCATTCCAAGTCGTAGTCTCCTTATAAGTTCCAGACACTACTCCAAAGGAGCATACCTCATATTCTTCGGCAGTAGTATTCGGCTGCTCGGAATTATAGATTGGATAAACCTCAGCATGATAGCCATAATAATTCACGGTCGGTTCATCCCACCTAGTAATAAGAAATGTAACCGTATCGCTATCTAACGTAAACTCAACCGAAGTAGTTTTCTCGCCATTAAATTCCCAATCTTCTGACCAGAAATAATCATAGAAAGTGTCATCTCCTTCGTAATCCTCGATGTTTTCATATTCTTCAGGAACACCAGTAAAGACATACATGCCGCCATTTTCGTCATAACCATAAGTTAGTCTGACCATTAATTTATCAGCGCCAGAAAATGTAACCGTATCCTTTATGGAATCATTAGACGAATTATAAGAATTCATTGTTCCATCATTGGCAATATTTGTAGTCTTTGAAATAGTCGGAGTATTTCCTATATAGCTAGATTCCGTCGTACATACATCGCCATACACCACCCGATTCTCAGTATCCCCACCTTGAAAGGTTAGCCCATTTCCGTCAAAAACTATTGCAATCTGATCGTGCCGCACCGGCCTATCCGCATCATTCGGATGTACCATTACATACTTCACTTGCCCATTATAATAATCGGTCGGCTGAGTCGAAGAGACATAGATCTGATAAGTAGTAGTTAAAGTTGAACCAGACGCCGAAGATCCAACATCAGTACCAGCATCTCTCTTTGCAACTAAAGTATAATCATCTGGCACCGTATGAAAAGCTCCGAAACCATTTTGTAATTCAATTGGATAAGTTGCATTAGAATCCGTCGCTAGCTTCATCGCCCATTGTGAATTCCCTGACGTCGCCGTCCCCGTAGCTATATCAAAATCAGAACCGAGCGTAACACTAGCCAATACGTTCTTCCCATCCGTATTGTCGGTATATCCAATCGCATAAATACTAAAGCCGTCTTTATCGTTACAGAAAGCCTTTAATGTCGTCGTCCCAATATTCGAATTGTATGTACCATTATTTAATGTAGCATTATGAGAACCTGTCCCAATCCCAGAAAATGTACACGAAACCGGAACCGTAATACTAACCTCATCCACCACCGAATCATCGGCAAAAGTAAAAGAAGAAGATAAACCCCAACCAGAAAAAAGAGTCAAAAATAATAGGACAGCTAATAGTAAATATGACCTATTAATGCTCATATTATCATTATAGCATAAGAAATAAGAAGCAGATATTATAATTTGTGGCTTACTTGACGAGGCTAGCATGAACGACATCTAAAATCAACTCTTTTTAAAGCCCCTTAAACTACAACGCATCTTGCACTGAAATTGAAGAAGAAACCGGACGCGCTACGCAACGGATAGAATAACCGCCACCGCGATAATCGTTGTTTGACGAACTGATGCTGCCATTAACAGCGAAGCCCGCAGCCCACGCTTCGAACTCATCATTCACTACAGACGACCAAAAGCTACCATCGCCCCCGACGTTGAACAGCACGCCATCGAAGACCCCGCTTGCGGAGAAGTAAAGTGGCGAGGTCCAAAGCGCCATCTCGCCGTTATCATAACTTAAATTACCGTTGACATCAATAAAGCTACTATAAACCATATCATAATCATTCCATAGAGAATAGAAAGTATCATCGCCTGTTCTTGTTCTAGGAAGAGTCCAGCCAACTGGGCAGATAGATTGTTCTATAAGTTCATTTTGTGTAGTATAACTACTACTATCGTTCATGGCGACCGCTGCAGTCCAGTTATAGTAATTACCAAGATGGTATTGGGCGGTACCAGTACTAGAAATGTAAGTTCCAATGGGACTAGTACCTGAACAACTCAGAGTGGAAGTACTATAATCGCAAGTTTGGTCATACGCACCCCAATCATTATAGTCGCTTAATGTAGAGTTCCAGTAAAAATCGCCTGGATCATAGGATTCTGGAGTATTATTACTTTCGCAGTAACCATACTGCGAGTTCCAAGTCCCGCCCTGACACCAAGTTGTCGATTGTGAACTGCTAGTCGCGTAGGTAGAGCGTATTGGACTCCAAGCCGCCGTTTCGTATTCGCCAGTCGTCGTGTTATAGCCAATATCGGTGTCCTCGTTAGTATAGGTATCGCCTGCGACGAGGTCTAGGTCTAGGTTCTGGGTCATCCAGACATTACCATCCGCGAGTTTAGCGATAGTGTAGGTTTTTCCATCACGTTTGTCTTGCATAGTATATTGTTGTCCAGCTGTCATGGAGGCGAGAATGGCGGCTCTATTAGTGCTATCTACATTGCCGAAATCTTGCATACATTTTACTTCTGAGATAGTGGTAGCATTAGGATTACATACTACTGGTGCTGAATGAGTAGCTGAATGCACCATCACATACTTCACCTTCCCCGTATACGTATCTGCAGGCTGCATATTTGAAACGAAAACTTGATACGTCGTCGTTAAAACCGAACCAATGGCCGCCGTTCCCGCGTCAGTATTAGCCATCCTCTTCGCAACTAACATATAATCATCTGGCACCGTGTGAAAAGCGCCAAAACCATTCTGAAGTTCAATCGGATAGCTCGCCTCCGAATTTGTCGCTAATTTCATCGCCCATTGCGAATTCCCCGACGTCGCCGTCCCCGTATTAATCGTAATCGGAGTCGCTAAAGTCGTCGAAGCTAATGTATTATTGCCATCCATATCATTTGTATATCCAATCGCATAAATCGCAAACCCTTCGCTATCATTGCAAATCGCCTTTAAAGTCGTCGTCCCGATTTCCGAATTATAAGTTCCCGGACTAATTGTTGCATTATGCGAATTCTCACCAGTCCCCGAAAGACTACAAGACGGCGGCACAAAAAGATTCACTCGGTCCACCACTACGTTTTCATCCTCACCTTCACCCCCACCTTCACCCCCACCTAACCCAAAAGCCGAAACCCCGCTCGACGCCAAAAATAAACCAAAAACAATCGTCAAAAACACCATCGCGACAGAAACTAGGCAAGACCTATTATTGCTCATGGTTTTATTATATACTTTCCCTAGTAAGAACGTCAAGATATCAAAACATGATATAATATATACTATGAAAATCGCTTTCTTTTCCGACTGTTACCTCGATTTAACTGGCGGAATTGTTACTTCTATTAACGCTCAAAAAGCCGAGCTCGAACGTCGCGGACACGAAGTCTACGTTTTTTCCTCCGGTTTTCCAAAATCAAAGGAAAAACTCGAAGCACTCGCTAAAAACCACATTTATCAAGTCCCGAGTTGTAAATTATGTTTCCTCGGCCTCACTCCGGTCTCTCGTCGTCCGAAAGTTATCGAACGCTGGCTCCTAAAAAACTACCCGGAGCTTAAAGACTTCGATATCTTCTATATCCACTACGAATCTGGTTGTTCAATCGCCGGACTTCGTCTCGGAAAACAACTTAAAATCCCAACCATCCAAGTCATGCACGGCCGCGAAGACATGGGCGAAACCAATATCATTCCCTTTGGTTTCCGCACTATCGTCGCAATTCTTTTTAACTGGTTTCATTCCTGGTATCTCCCGCATAAAACGACCGTCCATAGCGACAATTATCTCGCCGATAACTATGCGAAAGCAAAAATGTGGACTTTAATGGTTAACCACGCGAACTATGCCGACCTAGTTTTAACTCCTTCCGAACATTTCCGAAAAAAACTTCTTCATTACGGTGTCAAAAAAGAAATTAAAGTTCTTCCGAATGGCTTCTCGGATGAAAAATTCCCAAAAATCGCAAAACTAAAAACCGTAGAATCACATGAGAATTTAAACATTATTTGGCATTCACGCGTCTCCGCCGAAAAACGCATGATGCCTTTCCTTCATGCTTTAAAAAACGCAAACGGGAAATATCGTCTTGATGTTTACGGCGGCGGCGGCGATTATTTCCGTGCTAAACGCTTTGTAAAACGCAACAAAATGAACGTTAAATTCCACGGTAACGTTAAATTCGAAACCTTACTAAAGGCCTTCGAAACGGCAGACTTAGACGTTCTCGTTTCCTATAATTTCGACACTTTCGGTATGACCTTAATTGAAGCCGAAGCCTACGGCATTCCAGTTTTCTTCTGCGATCCAGATATGAAAGAAATCGTTCCGGAAAACAGTTACGTCTTCAGTAAAGATAAGTCTTCCGAAGCCATGACCGAAGCTCTAAACGACCTTCTAGCTCATCCCGAAAAAATCGCCGAAATGTCTAAAGTAATGATAAAACATCGCGAAGAAATTCTCGTCAGTAAACGTATCGATTCATTAGAAAAAATTTTTGCTATAATAAAGTCATGAGATATCTAGCAGATTTATTAACTCTTACTCGTTTCATTTTGTCTACAATACTACTAGTTATAGCTTTTGCTGGTGGAACTCCAGAAGCTGCTTTTATTATTTTCTTAACTGCCGAATTTACCGACGTTTTCGACGGCACCTGTGCGAGAAAATGGCCATTCCCGAAAAACAAAACTCCAAAATATCGTAAATATGCTGCGCAATTCGACATCGTTTCCGACGTCCTCCTCGCCGCAGCCCACGTCCTCTTTTGT
>JAGCNM010000060.1 GCA_017645955.1 Candidatus Saccharimonadota bacterium | reverse complement strand
GTTAAAGATCTTAATGATAAATTCAATAAGACTGTTGCTCAATATGAAAAAACAATAAAAGATTTAACTGATAAATATAATAAAGCAGTAAATGACTATGAAAAGACAATAAAAGATCTTAATGATAAAATGAATAAAGCTGGTACAAATTATGAAAAGATAATAAAAGAAAAAGAAACAATTATAAATAATTTAGAAAAAAATATAAAATATATTATTGATAAACTAAATAAAACTGTTGCTCAATATGAAAAGACCATAAAAGATTTAACTGATAAATATAATAAAACAGTTAGTGATTATGAAAAAGTAATTAAAGAAAAAGAAACAATAATTGTTAACTTAGAAAAGACAGTTAAAGATCTTAATGATAAATTAAATAAGACTGTTGCTCAATATGAAAAAACAATAAAAGATTTAACTGATAAATATAATAAAACTGTAAGTGATTATGAAAAGACAATAAAAGATCTTAATGATAAATTAAATAAAACTATTGCCAATTATGAAAAGATAATAAAAGAAAAAGATACAGTTATAAGCAATTTAGATAAAACTGTTAAAGATCTTAATGATAAATTAAATAAGAATGGTCCTTCAGACGAATCCAGTAGCTGTAGTACTGAATGCTGTCCGTAGGCACACGATAGTCGGCATAGTCTATCAGCGTGGCACCCATACGGTAGAACCAGTTGCCGTGCCGTCCGCCCAACTTGGCCGTCACGCCTATCTGCTCGTTATTGGAGCGCCCAAAGAGCTGGACGCTGCCGCTGAACGGCTCGGTGGGCACGTGGTTGGTATAGAGGCTCAGCACGCCGCCGATGGCATCGCTGCCGTAGAGTAGGGCAGCAGGCCCCTTGATAACTTCGGCATGGTCCACCGCAAACTGGTCTATCTCCAGGCCGTGGTCGTCGCCCCATTGCTGTCCTTCGTGCTTGATGCCGTCCTCGCTTACCACCATGCGGTTATAGCCCAGACCGCGTATCGTAGGCTTCGACTGTCCTGAGCCGATGGCCATTGCCTTCACGCCGGGGATACCTTCAAGCGTTTGCATTAACGAGCCCGAGAAGTGTTGTTGCAGGTAGTCGTGGCTTACTTGCACGGCCGATTGTGACGAGCGCATCTGGAAATCGCGCTGCCGCTGCCCGCTCACAGTAACACCTTGTAGTACGACTGTCGTGTCGTCGGGTGCCACATCGTCAGCGCTGCCAACTGCTAACGCCATCAGCGCAGCAGCCAGAATGGATATTGTCATGATTCTGTCTCCATTATATCATAAATACGTAACTACTGCCGACACCACACGCGGATGCCGACTTCCCTCATGCTAAATGGAGACAGCGGGAGGAGCACGCAGACCAACGATGCCGCTATAGGCGACGCAAACGTTGCGACGCTGGACATCGATTCTGCTACTGACAACCTTATTGATATAAATAAGTGAGACAGCAGCAGTGGCTACAAATGTAAGGGTAAGAAACTGGCACAGCACACAGTCGTGGGTCCATGTCGCCATCTGCGTTAGGTGGCCGTGACAACTGTGGTTTACGCAGTCGGCACACGCCGTCTCCGCTTCCGCAGCATTGTCCTCATGTACATGGAGCGACGAGAAAAGCAGCATTGGCACAAATACAGCCAATAGCAACCATGATGCAATATGTCGCCTGTTATCCAGTTTCACGCTTGCAAAGGGTAAAATTAAAACGCGAATTGCTTTTCCTTTCTTGTGATCCGGTCGGGATTCGAACCCGAGACCCACAGCTTAGAAGGCTGTTGCTCTATCCAGCTGAGCTACCGGACCAACCAAAAATCAGCCGAAAAACGGGCGAAAACCCGAATTTCGGCTGCAAAGGTACTAAATATTTGTGAGACCTACAAATTTTCGGCCTACAAAAATTTACTTATTCACTTGGAACTTATTATTCCCACCAATTGGTCAGTGACTTGTTGGCTACGTATTTGGGGAAGTTACTATAGACATCCTTGATGTTCTGCTTCTCCTTGCACCACTTGTAGTCAATACCCACGGCAATCTTCTCAGGAGCCTCGCCAATATTAGCGCCGGCAGTAACTTCGTTACCGTCAACAACAACCTTTACAGGGATGCTGTTGAAGTCGAATGGGAACGAGCCATCAATAGGATCGACAGTTGGAGTATAGCCGATAACTTCGTCACTAATAAGCTCTTTGTAGAAGTTGTAGTCAGGATTAGAGGTATTGGACATGTAGTCAACTACCGTGTGGATTTCCTTACCATTCACGTAGATAGGCAGTCTGCCACCAGCAGCGCGAACGAGAACCTTCAGGTGGAGCTGGCCATCGCGGTTCCATACAACAGCATCAACCACTGCGTCGTTGAAGTCGAAGTCGCTTGAGTTAACCTTGGTCTTCTCGTCGATGTTACCCTTCAGGTCCTCAACAATGATTCTCTTCTTGTACTCAGGAATATTGATTGTGATCTGGTCCTTTGGCACTACTACGCCGTCAACGTGAATCTTCTTGTCACCAGCACCCTGCCACTTGGCTACGTACCAGAAAATCTTGTAGTTCTTTTCGAAGTTCTCTACGCTACCGGCCAATCTAATTTTGTCAGCATCGGGTATGTGAAGACACATGGTCTCGAAAGTAGGAGCCTTCTTGAACAGCTCAGCAGGGACAGGATCGGAGGTTGCTGCATAAGACACGCCACCTTCTCTAACGTTGGCAATCCTATCAAACATCTCAGTATAAATCTCACCCTCGTTATCTGTGCTAAAAAGATAATCCTGTACAGTACCATTGTTAAGCATGACGCCCTTCGGATAATATTCCTCACTGGGGTTGCTCATAACCTGAGTACGCTCCTGTAGCACGATTCTGTTATCGATTTTGAGGTAGAAATAGCACTTAGCCGTTTCGTTCTTCATGACGTCTTCAAACGTGTTGTACACTACGCCTTCACCAACGCTGGTAACATTACTAGCCTCAACACGGGTAAATACGCTGTTGAAATACTCATAAGAGCCAATGGAGTTAGAGGTTTCATACATATCGAACGAACCGAAGCCCCAGTTGTGATCTGCAGCAGGCTGACCGAACTCCTCGGCGAAAGCAGCACTGTAAGCTTTTCCCTGGTATTCCTCCAGATTAGAATTACCACCAGCATCATGTGAACATGATGCAAACACAAAACCACCCAATGAAACAGCAACTATGCTCTTCCAAGAGTTACGAAAACTAATTAATCTTTTAATGAAAATTTTTATTTGGTTAAAAGTTTAAAAATCGACTGCAAATATAGTTCATTTTTTCCAATTATTTGTCGATATATTCCATAATTAAACATAATTTAACGTAAAACGTCCCCATTGGTGTGTTTTTAACATTAATAGGACGATATGATTATAAAAATAGTAGCGGTATCTTTAGTTATTATAGCTATTGTTTTTGGTAGTTTGTTATTATTACATTTAATATAAAGAGTGATTAAATTCATTCTTTTTTTGGTAGGTGTAAAGTTGTTGTAAATCATATCTTTTGGGATAATAGAATAGGGTATTTTATGATACAATTATATTGGT
>JAGCNM010000059.1 GCA_017645955.1 Candidatus Saccharimonadota bacterium | reverse complement strand
ATATCCAGGCCGAGACTCTTCACCTTCTCGCGTCCCACTTCGAGCATACCCTCCGAGATATCCACTCCCGTCACCTTAGGCACACCAGCTTGGGCCAAGGCTATCGCGAAGTCACCCGTTCCGCAGGCGATATCGAGCACGTACTGCGGATGGGTCGAACAGATCCGGTTCACCGCTTTTCGTCTCCAGCTCTTGTCCACATTGAGCGAAAGGATATGATTCAATTTATCATAGGTAGGAGCGATGTCATCAAACATCTTCTCCACAAAGTTCTTTTTCGCCATATCTCAAATTCTTTTATCACGAATTATGGAATTATCGAATTATGCGGGTCAATTTAAATATTCGCAAATTCGAAAATTCGTGATAAAAAACTATAAATTCAAAACGATCTCGTTCATTGGCTTTCTTGTCTTCTCCCGTGCCACAAAATCGTCGGCAGGATAACCAAGGGGAATGAGCACGGCAGGCTCCTCATCAGTCCCGAAGCCAAACGCCTCGTGGCACATCTTCGCATCGAAGTTGCAAACCCAGCAAGTGCCCAAGTCCTGCTCGGCGGCAGCCAGGCAGAGATGCTCGGCAAGTATCGCGATGTCGATGTCGCCATGGTCCTTGCCATCGTTGCCGCGATGCCAGCTCTGGTCGTGCTCGATGCAAAGTATCAGATAGTATGGAGCCGTCTTGAACCACTCGCGGTCGTAGCATCGCTGCACCTTCTCGCGCAGTTCCTCGGCGCTTTCAGGCGTAATCATATAGATTTTCCACGGTTGTTTGTTCACGGCCGAAGGCGCATAGCGAGCAGCCTCCAGAATATAATTCAGCTTCTCCGCTTCGACGCGAACCGACTTATATGCGCGCACCGAGCACCGCTGTTTTGCCAATTCCAGGAAAGTATTCATAGTGATTTTCGTGTTAAATAACGCTGCAAAGATAAGGATTTTTCTCGATAATTCAAAACAAAAGAGTTTGCAAAACGTACATTTCCCTCCAATAATTCCAATAAAATGGAATAAATTTCCCACAATAGCAATAAATTTAGGTAAAAATAGTGTGAAAAATAGGATGATTTATTTGTAAACAATGGAAAAATGTGTATCTTTGCAACGAAAAAAACCTTTAAATTATGAAAATATTCAGGATTATTCTTTGCATATTTATAGTTCTTACATTAATCTTCTTCAATTGGAATGATATTTCCAATGAACATAACATAATTAACCTGCTGCTATGTTCAGTGGCAATACTATTCACTGTATTTATTTGTATCAGTTTAAACAAAAACTGGAAGGAAACACGTCCCGTACTTGTGAGTGTCGTCGAAGGTTGCACCTTTGCTCTATTTGGCATTCTTTCGGCATTTGCAGCATGGAATTTCTACTCTGTGAAAGGTGATATTGACATGTCGTTATTAGGAGCAAGCCTGGCATTAGGCTCAATCGTCTTTTCGCTCAGTTCATTCTTCAACTGGAAGAAGGATCGCCCAAAACTTTACGAAAACATGAAATTTGGCACTCTTGTGGTTGTCTTTTTTCTTTTTTTTGGCTCTCTCAATCTATGAGATTGCTGTTAAACCTTACAATTAAATTCATCTATTTATAAATTAAATCGGAAATAGCTATGAAAAAATTCGGCATTTTCCTCTCTCTACTCGGAGCCACGTATTTCATCTACAACTTCTATGCATACTTCTTTGGCGTAAGAAGTTTGATGTCCATGATTTTCGGATTGCTCCTTGCCACTTCCCTCATCCTCTTGGGTCTCGACAGGATTTCCCACCTGGAGCAGACTCACCCCAAATTTCTTAAATACGCAACCATCATAATTTCCACCATTGCGGTCATCTTATTCATCGCCTTTATCGTGCAGGCGTATTTGACGAGGGGGTAAATCGATGATGGCATATACTAAATCCCAATAAAACTAATATCCTTTATTAATT